>DAIQBR010000212.1:0-5791 GCA_036781105.1 Kiloniellaceae bacterium | reverse complement strand
TCCTGCTGCTCGGCATGCCGATCATCGCCTGGCGCCGCCTGCGCCTGCGCGAGGGCTACCTCCTCGGCCTCTGCGCCCTGCTGCTGGGCCTCGCGCTGCTCTATGAGCCGGAACCCTGGCAGCTGGTCCTGCACGCGCTCGACCGCGCCGGCTTTCTCGCCGCCTTCATTCTGCTGATGGGCCTGCTGCGCGAGGGCGGCATCACCTCCGCGTCGGTGCTGCAGTGCGGCACCTATGTGACCCAGCAGCCGCCGCAGCGGCGCTTCCTCGCCGTCTTCCTGGGCGGGCACTTTTTCTCGGTGCTCATCAACCTCGGCTCGCTCACCCTGCTGGCGCCGATCATTCAGCGCGGCGTGCGCGGCGACGACAAGCAGCGCGAGGACCTCGACGAGATCGCCCTGGTGCGCGAACGCCGCCAGTTGAGCGCGCTGCTGCGCGGCTTTGCCTGGATCCTGGTCTGGGCGCCGACCGCGGTGACCCAGGCGATCCTGCCGACCCTGATTTCCGGCGTCGACGCCGGGCGCCTGATTGTCACGGGCCTCGCGATCGCCTTCCTCATGCTGGTGGTGAGCTGGGTCGAGGATACCCTGCGCTGGTGGCCGCTGCGCCGACGGCTGCGCTCCAGCGGCCGCCTGCCGCAGCGCCAGCATCTCGTCTTTCCGCGCACCGCCGTGCTGCGGCTCGGTTTCGTCAGCGCGCTGCTGTTCGGGCTTACCCTGCTGTTCACCTGGTGGGGCCAGGTGATGCTGGTTGCCGGGGTCATGCTGTCGGCGCCGCTGGTGCTGCTGGTCTGGGTCTTCATGCAGCAGCAGGCCGGCTCCCTGCAGGGACGCTTCGCCGGCACCCTGCGGCGCCTCGGCCAGGTCACCGGGCAGGGCCTGCCGTCATTCCACCGCGAGGCGGTGCCGCTCGGCGCCGCCGGCTTCATCGGCACCGTGGCGGCCGCCCTGGTCCCCGCCGAGCAGGTCGCCTCGACTCTTTCGGTCGCCGAGATGCCGGGCTGGATCTTCCTCTCGCTCCTCTCCCTGGTCGTCTGGCTGGGCGGCCAGGTCGCCCTGAGTCCGATCACCACCGCGGTCTTCCTGGGCAGCCTGGTGACCGAACTGGGCACGATCCCTGTCGATCCGACCTCCGCCGTGCTGGCCATCGCCGCAGGAACGGCGATCTGCACCATCGGCGCCCCTTTCGCCTCCGGCACGCTGATGCTCGCGCGCGCCTCCGGTTACAGCGGGGTCGAACTAACCTGGAAGTGGAACCTGCCCTATATCCTTGTTTCCATGGCGGTTCTGGCCGGAGTCTATGCCGTGCTCGCGAGCGGTGTTTTCATGTAGAATGAAAAAAGGCCGCCGCGGCGGCCCCCGATTCGGCAGCTCAGCGGGCAGTGATCCTTGCTTTCAGGCACAGCTACACCTTCTGACATCTTTCCACAGAGGTGCGCGGCCGGCGCGCTCTCATCAGTCTGCAAGCGGCGGCCCGGCTAGCCTCCGGCCATGATCTCCCCCGATCTGATCGCGCCCTTCCAGATGGGCGTTCTTTTCCTGCTCATCGTGGCCGCGCTCGCCGTGCTGGCGACGGAGGCGCTGTCGATCGAACTGACCGCGCTCACGGTGATCTGCGTCCTCATCGTGTTCTTCCACTTTTTTCCGGTCATCGGCCCCAATGGCGAGGATCTGCTCGACCTGCGCCATCTGTTTTCGGGCTTCGCCAATCCGGCGCTGATCGCCGTGCTGGCCCTGCTGGTCCTCGGCGAGGGATTGACACGCACCGGCGTTCTCGACGATGCCGCCAACACGGTCATCCAGTTCACCAAGCAGAACCGCGCCTTCGCGATCGCCCTGATGCTGGTGGTGGTGATGGCCTTCAGCGCGGTGCTGAACAACATCCCGGTGGTGGTGCTGTTCGTCCCGATCATGCAGGCACTGACTCGCCGCTTCCGACAGTCGCCCAGCCGCTACCTGATGCTGCTCAGCTTTGCCTCGGTGCTCGGCGGCATGACCACCCTGATCGGCTCCTCGACCAACCTTCTGGTGTCGCTGGAGCTGGCCGATCTGGGCGAAGACTCCTTCGGCTTCTTCGACTTCACCGTCCCGGGGCTGGTCCTGGCCGGCTGTGGCCTGTTGTACCTTTTCTTCATCGCGCCGCACCTGCTGCCCGACCGCGCGCCGCTGGGCGGCGTCGTGGAAGAACGCAGCCGGCACTTCGTCGCACAGATCACCGTCACCCAAGGCTCCCGGCTGGTCGGTGTGAAGCCGGTCGGCGGCATCTTCCCCGCCCTCAAGGATGTCACGGTGCTGATGATCCAGCGCGGCGAGCGCGCCATGGTACCGCCCTTCGAGGATCTGACCCTGGAAGGCGGCGACCTGATCATCATCGCTGCCACGCGCCAGACTCTGGCGGATCTCGCCAAGGGCGAACCGGAGCTTCTGCATCCCGAGCTCATGGCCGACGCCTTCCGCGGCAGCGAGGACGACGCCGAGGACGAGCCCGGCGGACAGCGGCCACCCTGGATGGCCAGCGGCCAGACCCAGGCCGAGGTCATGGTGCGCCCGGAATCCGAATTCGTCGGCCGCACCCTCGAGGAAATCGGCTTCCGCTACAGACATCACTGCATCGTCCTCGGCATCGAGCGGCGCAGCCGCATGCTGCGCGAGCGCATCACCCGTATCCCCTTGAAGGATGGCGACGTACTGCTGATTCAAGGCCGGCCTGAAGACGTCGACCACCTGCGCGGCGAGCGCAACGTGGTGCTGATGGAGTGGTCGCGTCAGGCCCTGGTGACGCCGCAGCACAAGCGCATTACTGCAGTGATCTTCCTCGCCGTGATCGCCGCTTCGGCCAGCGGCCTGGTGCCGATCGCGCTGGCCGCCTTCTGCGGCGCCACCGCCATGATCGCCGCCGGCATCCTCTCGCTCGGCGACGCGCTGCGGGTGCTCGATCGCAAGATCGTGCTGACCATCGCCATGGCGTTGGCGCTCGGCTCCGCCATGCAGGAGACCGGCGGCGCCACTCTGCTGGCGGAACTGCTCATGCACGCTATGGAGGGCGCCTCGCCCGGACAGGTTCTCTCGGCTTTCTTCCTGCTGCTGGCGCTGCTGTCCAATGTGCTCAGCACCAAGGCCACCGCCGTGCTCTTCACGCCGATTGCCGTCGACCTGCCGGTGGAGCCCTTCGCAGTGGCGGTGATCTTTGCCTCCAACTGCTCCTTCGCCTCGCCGATCGGCTATCAGACCAACCTGGTGGTGATGACGCCCGGCAACTACCGCTTCATGGACTTCGTGAAGGTAGGTACGCCGTTGATCCTGCTGGTCTGGCTTGCCTTCACTCTGTTTGCCCCGTGGTACTACGGCCTGCCGCTGTAGCGATCGGCGCCGCCGGCGCGAAGAAGTCCTGCCCGATGACGAAAGGCTCCTCGGCACCAACGACGATCTCGCGCGGCAGGTCCACTATATATCCCAGCGTCTCGAGCTGCTCCGGATCGAGCGACAGGCGATAGCGGCCATAGGGAATCCGTTCGAGGAAGTAGTAGCCGTCGTAAGCGGTGGTGGTCTGCGCCACGACATTGCCCGCCTGGTCGGTGAGGATGACTTTCAGCGATGCGCCGGGGCGCAGTCTCTCGTCGCCCGGCCGACCGACCATCACGGTGCCGTCGATTTCTCCCGTCTCGATGACGGGGAACAACAGGGTCGTGGCGCTGCCCGGGCGCATGACGGCACGAACCGGGCGCCGCCCTGAAATCCAGAAGGGATCCTCCAGGGTTCCCTCGTTGAGGCCGATCTCGACCTCACGGTAGGGCTCCAGCCCCACGATGAAGGCGCCACCGTCTTCGCCGGTGCGCAGGTCGCGCGGCAGGCGCGGGCCGGCAAAGCCGGCGTTGGGAATTGCAGGCTCGTCGGCATCGAAGACGCCATCATTGTCGCGGTCGAGGAAGACCTGGGCCGACACCGCGCCGCGCCGCGCGAAGGGGCGGGCGCGCACGGCAACGCGGCCGTCGCGCGGGTCTCGCCCGAGACTGAAAGAGATACCGAGGCGCGCGTTGTAATCTCCCGCGCTGTCGCCTTCGACATTGAGGCCGACGGCGACGTGCTCGAACTGATAGTTCAGGCCGACAGTGGCAGAGGTAAGTTCGTAGTCGCCGCCCCGATGACGGACCCCGAACCGGGCGCCGAACTCTTCGTCAAGACGCCAGTCCGCGTTCAGCAGGACCTGATCGAAGCCTGCTTCCGGCGCCAGGTTCATGGCGACCTCACCGCGGAGGCGGAAACTGCCCATCAGCGTGCCGACCAGCAGCCGCGCATCACTGTCGCGTTCGCGGCCGCGATGCAGGCGGGTGTTGGAGGAGAGCGCGAGATTGAGCGGCCGCACGACGGCCGACAAGCGTCCGAAGATGTCGGTGTGCCAGTCGCCGTTCTCCGAAATGTCATGGGTAACCGATGCGGTGAGCGGCTGACGCCCCAACCCGAAGTCAGGCAAGTGGCCGTTTAGACGCAGGCTGCTTCGGCTGCGCAGGTGGCCGGAAACCGAGCTGTTGTCGGTCTGCTCGGAGCGAAACGCCTCATAGAAGCTCTGCTCGCCGAACAGCGACCAGTCGCCGACCCGGGTCTGCACACGGCCGCCCAGGGCCAGGCCGCCGTTGTCCTCCAGTGCCGCGTCAAGCTGGGCCAGCGCACCGAGCACCGATGCCTGAAGGTTCACGCTGCCGTAGTTGTGCCGCTCGCCGTCGACCGAGAGGCTGGCAACGCCGGCGCCCAGCGAAAAGGTCTCGCTGAGCCCATGTTCCAGCTGAAAGACGATCCGACCCTCGCCGTCGTCAGGTTGCTGCGGGCGGGCGTCTGGATCCAGGTCGATCAGGTTACGATTGCGTTGATTCGCCGCGAACCGGAAATCTGTGCGGCCGGGTTCGGCGAACTCCGGTGTGACGAAGTAATTCTCCACGAGTTCCCGCTTCTGGCCCTGTGGGCCGTAGAAGACGAGCCGGAACTCGTTGAGGCCCGAGATGGTCGCGAGATTGGCGAACTCGTAGCGTCCGTCGTCGGAATCGGCGTCTGTCTGAAAGTCGATGAGTTCGCCGTTGCGATAGACTTCCACATCCCAGCCGAGCGGCAGCTCGCCGCGCAGGGTGACCTGATTGGTCTGCTCCAGGCGATCGAGGTCGAAGGAAGAGATCTCCAGGCCGCGGCCGACGGTATTGTCGGCAACCAGGGGCAGGTCCGGCGTGGTCACATCGCCCAGAGCGTACTCGCGCGCATCAAGCGGCCCGAGCAACCCGCCGTCGAGCGAGCGGCGGCCGACACGCAGGCGGATGTTGGGCACCTCCTGGTCGCTGTCGGCGATGGCTGTCGCCTCGCTGTCCAAACCGGCGACAATGCCGGCGACCGTGGTCGTGAAGCTGCCGCGTCCATGGTATTCCTCGGTCTGGCGGCGGCCGGAAAGTTCGATGCTGGTGTCTACGAAGGGCCAGTCGATCCATCGGTCGTCCGGGCCGACCACCTCGCCGTCACGCTGCGCACTCTTGTGCCGCAGGTTGCGCCTGCGCTCCTCGCGCGCGATACGCTCCTGCATCGGCAGCGGCTCGAGGCCGCGAACTTCGATGGCGAGGTCCTCGAAGCGCAGTTCTAGAATTAGGGGAAACCAGCGCTGCAACTCCTGCAGCGAGACGTAGATGTCGTCGGGATGGCGCTCTACATCTGCCGGGTCGACCGTGCGACCGCGGCCGGCGATATCCACGGTGGAACCGGCGAGATCGAGGCGGAAGGTCCGGTCCTCGTCCAGGAACCAGCCCTCCGCCGTGCCC
>DAIQBR010000211.1:0-6828 GCA_036781105.1 Kiloniellaceae bacterium | reverse complement strand
CGCGGCGGGCCCCGGAGATCGGCGCTAATGCCTTGAATTCAATAGGAGAATGACTCTGTTCCTGGTCCTGCTCTGCCTCGCCTGCGCCCTCGCGGTGGTCTATCCCTACGCGATCTACCCGCTGATCCTGGCGCGCCTGCCCGAGCGCCCGCTGCGCCCGCTCGCCGAGCGCCCCCGCGGCCGCCTGTCGCTCGCCTTCTGCGCCTACAACGAGGCCGCCGTCCTGCCGGAAAAGATCAGCAATCTCAAACGCTTGAAGGAAGCCGATCCCGACCTGGAGATCCTCGCCTACAGCGACGGCAGCAGCGATTCCACCGCCGAAATGCTGCAGGCGGAAGGCGACTGGATCCGCGTCTTCGCCGCCGGGGAACGCCACGGCAAGAGCCACGGCATGAATACCTTGGTAACCGCAGCGCAAGGCGACATCGTGGTCTTCACCGACGCCAACGTGCTGCTCGAGCCTGCGGCCCTGGCTGCGCTGCAGCGGAATTTCGCCGATCCTTCAGTGGGTTGCGTCTGCGGCCAGCTGATCTACAGCAACCCGGAAGAGGGCGCGACCGCGGCCACGGGGTCGCTCTACTGGCGCCTGGAGGAGCGGGTGAAGGCGCTGGAGAGCCGCAGCGGCTCGACCATGGGCGCCGACGGCTCGATCTTCGCCGTGCGCCGCCGGCTCTACCGCCCGGTGCCGCCGGACATCATCGACGACATGTACGTGTCCCTCTCGATCCTCTGCGACGGCTACCGCGTGATCCGCGATCCCCTTGTAATCGCTTACGAAAGGGCGGCGACCGACAGCGGCGAGGAGTTCCGCCGCAAGGTGCGCATCGCCTGCCAGGCCTTCAACTGCCACCGCCTGCTGCAGCCCCGCCTGCGCCGCTTGCCGGCGCTCGACCGGTTCAAGTACGTCTCGCACAAGCTGTTGAGATGGTTCGGTATTTACTTCTTCCTGCTGGGCGCCGCTGCCGCCGCGGCCTGGCTGCTGCTGCAGGGCCTCGGCCTGGTCGTGCTGGCCGGGCTGGGGCTGGCCGCTGCCGGTTATGCCGCCGGGCGCGCCGGCGTGCCGCGCAGACTCGCGCAAGGCGTTGAAATCATTCGCGCCATGGCGGCGACGGGCTGGGGCCTGGTCCGCTCCCAGCAGGGCGAGCGCTTCCAGACCTGGGAGCTGCCGGCGAGCAGCCGGAAGGCCGGCTAGGGATGGGCGTAGGCGTGCTAACAGCCTCTGCCGGCAGCGATTTCTTCCAGCGGGCGCCAGGCGACGCAGTCGACCTCCGCCGCCAGGGGATGGCCGGGATAGACGAAGCGCCCGAGCCAGCCGTCGAGATCCTTGCCGGCCCAGAGGTGCAGATAGATCTTGCCCGGCACCGAGGGCAGGGGGCCGCGCGCGCCGGTCTCCTCGTGGACCAGCTTGCCGTCGACGAACCAGCGGATGCTGTCCGGCCGCCACTCGAAGGCGTAACTGTGAAAGTCCGCCGAGGCGTCGAAGCCGAGATCGATCATGGTGCCGTGATCGCCGTCACCGTCGGTGTAGTAGTTCAGCTGCACCTGACGGGGCGATTTGCCGAGAAACTCAAAGTCGATCTCGTGGTGCGGATCGCCGTTGAAGGTGGGCCCGGTGTAGGTGAAGAACCCGGTGACGACGCCGGGCGCCGCGACGGCCTTGAGGCGCGCTTCGAAGCGGCCATAGCCGAAGAAGCGCTGCGTCTGGTACTCGCCGGAGGCGTTCGCGCGCCCCGAGGAAGGCTCGTTCGTCAAGGTGATCCGCAGCCGGCCGTCACGGATGGCGAGGTTTTCTGCCCGCCAGCCGGTGTCGTTCTTTTTCCAGCCGTTGGCCCAGCCGTCGGACTTGAACCACAGCGTCTTGTCGTGGAGCCGCAGCTCGTCGACGAAGCCGTCACCGGATGCGAAGGACAGGGCGCCGCCGAGAAGTGCGGTGCCGCCAAGCGCGAAGATGAAGAGAGGCCCTGTCCGTGTGGTCGTTCGTTGCGCGGGTTTCATAACGTCGACAACTCTCCGCCAGCAATCGGGTTGCCGGGCGCAGTCTATCGGGCAGCAGTGGGGGAGGCTGTGTCATGCGTGTAGCGCTCTGCGTCGCCACCTTTTGCCGACCGCAAGGCCGCGCCCGTCTGCTTGCGGCCCTCGCTGAGCTGGAGACGCCTGCCTTCGAGCCATTCGACCTGGCGGTGGTGATCGTCGACAACTCCCCCGACGCGGAGGCACGCGAACAGATCTCCCGCCTTGCCGTGGATTTCCCCTGGCCGATGCACTACGTCTCCGAACCGCGACGCGGCATCACCTTCGCGCGCAACACCGCCCTCGAGAAGGCCAGCGCCCTGGACTGTGACTTCGTGGCTTTCATCGACGACGATGAAGTTCCGGGTCCACGCTGGCTGAACGCATTGCTGGTGGCTCAAAGGCACAGCGGTGCAGCAGCGGTGGTCGGGGCGGTTCGTCCTGTTTTTCCGGCCGGAACTGCTTCCTGGTTGATTTCCGGGGGATTCTACGAAACGCCGTGCTTTGCCGACGGCACCGAGGTGACCGATGCCTATACCGGCAACGTGCTGATCGACCTGCGGCGCCTGGCGGCGCTGGGACTGCGCTTCGATCACCGCTACGCGCTGACCGGCGGAGAGGACACCATGCTGTTCCGCGACCTGCGCGATGCCGGCGGCCGCATTGTCTATGCCGCCGATGCGGTGGTCTTCGAGACCGTGCCGGAGACCCGCACGCGCTTGCGGTGGCTGCTGCAGCGCTGGTACCGCACCGGCAACGTCGAGGCTGCTCTCTATCTGCGAGGCCGCCGCCGCGGGCCCTGGCGCCGGCCGGTCAATGTATTGCGCGGGCTGCTGCGCGTGGGTGCGGGCAGCGTTCTTTTCCTTGCCAACCTGCTGGTGCTGGGTTTCGGGCGCAAGCACCGCATCGTGCGGCCGCTCTACACGTTGTGCCGGGGCTGCGGGATCCTCGCCAGCACCCTGGGATGGAACTACAGCGAGTACCGGGAGGTTCACGGGACATGAAGGGTGCCATCCGCACGGACCGTCGGCATGCGAACGGCCCGGCGCCGGCTTGTGTCTTTTGTTGGCCGGCGTCGGGGAGCCGGAGAAGCCTACCGTCGCCTTTGATAGGCTCCGGCCTGCCAGCCAGTGGAGAAACGATTCCAAGATGACGATGACGCGACAAAACAGCGCCGACAGCCGTCTTCCCGCCGGCGCAATGAGCCTTTCACTGCTCCAGGTTTTCGGGGTTCTGTGGCAGCGCAAGTGGATCATCGCCGCCTGCCTGGTGGTGGCGGTCAGTGCCGCCATCGTGGCCAACGGTGTCATCGCGCCGCGCTTTACGGCGACCGCCTCGATCATCGTGGAACCGCGCGAGCAGAAGCTCATCGAGTTCGACAACGTCGTCGCCAACATGCCGGTCAGCGACGAGACCATGCAGAGCGAAGTCCAGGTCCTGCAGTCCGCCGCCCTGGCGCGCCGGGTGGTCGACCGGCTGGGGCTGGCCGCCCTGGCCGAGTTCAATCCGGCACTCGACCCCAGAGAGGAAAGCGTGACCGACGAGATCAAGTCGGCGATCAAGGAGCTCTTCGCGCCGGTCATTGCCCTGCTGAGGGACAAGCCGGCCGGCCGCGGTGATCTGGCCCAGGCGCCCGGCGGCATCTGGGACCTGCCGCCCGACGAGGTGCAGCGCGGCTCGGGTGAGTCCCTGGTGGTTGGAACCTTTCTCAGCCGGCTCGATGTCGGCGTCCAGGGTTCCTCGCGGGTTATCGAGGTCTCCTACACCGCAAGCGATCCGCAGCTTGCCCAGCAGATCGCCAACACGGTGGCGCAGGCCTACATCCAGGACCAGGTGCGACTGAAGAACGAGACCCTGGCCGGGGCCAACGACTTCCTGGGCAGCCGCATCGACGAATTGCGCAGCGACGTGGAAGCGGCCGAGCGCGCGGTCGAAGAGTTCCGCGAGACGACCCCGATCATCTCCGAGAACGATGGCGAGCTGATGGCCGAGCAGGTCTATGCCTTGAACCGGCAGAAGATCGAAGCGCAGCTGGAGCTGGATACGGTGAACGAGCGCCTTGCGCGGGTGCAGGCGGCGATGAACGCGCGCGGCAGCACCGCCGCCTTCGAAGGCGTGCAGTCGCCGGTGATCGACGAATTGCGCCTGGAGGAAATGCGCCTGCGCCAGGAGGAGTCGGAACTACTGAGCACCCTGGGGCCGAAGCACCCGAAGGTGGTGACCCTGCGCTCCGAACTGGACAAGCGCCGTCAGCAGATGCTGGAAGAGGCCGAGCAGCTGCTGGCCAGCCTGCGTTCCGAACGAGAGCTTGCGCAGCGCCGGCTGACCTCGATCCGCAATTCGGCGGAAGACCTGCAGTCCGACACCGATACCCTCAATGCGGCGCAGTTGAAGCTGCGCGCCCTAGAGCGCGAAGCCGAGGCCTCGCGCGAAGTCTTCGAGAGCTTTCTCGGCCGCTACAAGGAAACCTCGCAGCTCGACTACAAGGAAGCGCAGTCGCGCATCCTCTCCCTGGCCAGCATCCCGACCGGCCCATCCTTTCCCAAGACCAAGTTGAACTATGCCATTGCCGTGGTCTTCGGCTGCGGCATCGGCGCGCTGATCATCCTGCTGCTGGAGCTGTCCGTGCGCGGGTACCGCAGCCCCGCGGAAGTGGAGGAGTCGCTCGGCCTGCCGGTGCTGGCGGTCATTCCGCGGGTGGCGCCGCGCAGGGTGCTGGGTGCCGGTCTCTTCAAGTTTCTGCGGGAGGAACCCAACTCGGCCTTTGCCGAGGCACACAAGGCGGTCTTCACTTCGCTGCGCGTCGACCGCCGCAAGCTGGAACTCGGCAACGTGCTGTTGGTGACGTCCTCAGCCCCCAACGAGGGCAAGTCGATCTTCTCGCGCAGCCTGACCGGTTCCCTGGCCGGCGGCGGGCTGAACGTGCTGCTTATCGACTGCGACCTGCGGGCTTCGGAAGAGGAGCCACGGCTGGGCCTGTCCGACTTCATTCTGGGCGATTGCCCGCTGGAGCACGCGGTGCAGGTCGACGCCGAGTCCGGCCTCTCCATAATGCCGCCGGGGAGAGCGGTGCAGGACCCCTTGGCGGTGCTGCGGGCGCCGAAGCTCGCCAAGTTCCTGAGCGCTGCCGCGCAGCAGTACGACCTGGTCTGCCTGGATGCGCCGCCGGTACTGGCGGTCTCCGACGCCGCCACCCTGGCAGAGATGGCGGACCAGACTCTCGTGGTGGTGCGATGGATGCGCACGCCGCGCCACTTCGTGACGGCGACCCTGCAACGCCTGCGGCACAGCCGGGCGCATATCTCCGGCATCGTGATGACCCAGGCCAAGCTGACCCGCAGTGCCAAGACCAACCCTTACCTGGTGGGCTATGCCGATCGCAGCTTCCGCAAGTACTACTGAGCCGGGGACGGGCCGGATGCCCGCTGCTGCAAAGCCCCGTGTCTCGGTGATCCTGCCGGCCTACAATGCCGCCGACAGCCTGCCGCGCGCGCTGGACTCGGTCTTCGCCCAGAGCCTCGGCGACCTGGAGGTGATCGTCGCTGACGACGGCTCGACCGACGGCACAGCCGAAAGGGCCGAAGCGACCGCCGGGGGCGACGGCCGCCTGCGCGTCTTGCGCAGCGCAGGCAACGCCGGGGCGGCCGCCGCGCGGAACCGTGCCTTTGCGGCCGCGCGGGGCGATTGGCTGGCGCTGCTGGATGCCGACGACGCCATGGCGCCGGGCCGATTGGAACGCCTTGTTGCGTTGGGCGAGGAAGAGCGGGCGGACATCGTCGCCGACAACCTGCACCTGGTTTCCGAAACGGGAGAGCCGCAGGGTACGGCACTGCAGGCGGACGATGCGCTCTTCGTGGCGCCCCTCACGGCGGCGAGCTTCCTGCGGCGCAACCTCTTCCTGACGCGCGGCTTCAAGCTCGGCTATCTGAAACCGGTGTTCCGCCGCAGCTTCGTTGTGCGGCACAAGCTGCGCCAGGACGAGACGCTGCGCATCGCCGAGGACTTTCACTTCCTGCTCGATGCCCTCCTGGCCGGAGCACGCTGCCTTGCCGATCCGACGCCGGGATACCTCTACCGGCAGCGGCCCGGTTCGCTGTCGCGCGGCCTCTGCCTCGACGACCTGCGCCGACTGAGTGCCGCCAACCGTGCGCTGCTGGCGCGGCCGGCGGTACAGGCCGATGCCGAGGTGCTGCGCGCGGCGCAGCGCCGGCAGTGGTCGGTCGACCTCAACGTCGACTTCCTGCGCTTCGTGGAGGCGGTGAAGGGGCGGCGGGTACTCGATGCCGGATCGATCTTCGCGCGGCATCCCGACCTGACGCCCTTCCTGGCTTTCTACGGCCTGCAGAGCCTGCGCAAGCGCCTGCCGGGAGGACATCGCTATGTCTGAGGAAACGGTCGGGTCTGTCGTGCGGTCCCTGAAGATTCTCTTTGCCACCGGTCACGGCTACATGCCGCAGCGGGTCGGTGGTTCCGAGACCAGCAGCCACGAGCTGATCCTGGCCTTGCAGGAGCGCGGCCACCGCTGCGCCGTGCTGGCGCACCTGCAAGGCAACGGCTGGCTGGCGCTGCGCAACCGCGTGGTGATGAAGCTGGGGCGGCGGCCCCTGGTCGCAGACCGCCTGCCGGGCTATCGCGTGCAGCGGGCGTGGTATCCCGAGCGCCACGTTGAGACCGCCGTGGCCCGCGAGCGGCCCGACGTGGTTCTGATCCAGGCGGGCAGGCCGCTCGCCATGGCCAAGGCGTTCCAGGCCAGCGGCCTGCCGACGGTGGTTTATCTGCGCGACGTGGAGTTCCACGAACTGGGCGGCAGCCCGGCGG
>DAIQBR010000210.1:4916-6836 GCA_036781105.1 Kiloniellaceae bacterium | reverse complement strand
GCAGACCAACCTGCTGGCGCTGAACGCCACCATCGAGGCGGCGCGCGCCGGCGAGGCCGGCAAGGGCTTCGCCGTGGTGGCCGGCGAGGTGAAGATCCTGGCGACCCAGACCTCCAGCGCCACGGCGCAGATCGACGAAACCCTGAAGAAACTGACCGAGCAGGCCGAACAGCTCATTGCCCAGGGCAACGAGACGACGGGCCGCGCCGAGTCGGTGCGCAGCGGCACCCAGACCATCGGCGACGTCATGAGCGTCGTCGGCAAGGCGGTGACCGGCATCGAAGAGGACACCGCCGCCATCGCCGAGAGCGCCGCGCAGATCGACGAGAAATGCGGCGGCTTCGTTTCCACGCTGGAGACCATGAACGGCGAAGTCGACAGCTCCAGCACCACGCTGGGCGAGGCGCGCGACCGCGTGAACCGGCTGATCGACGTCAGCGAGCGGGTCATCCGCCTGACCGCGCAGTCGTCGCTGAATTCCATCGACGGGCCGTTCATCCGCAAGGTGAAGACGGTCGCCAAGGATGTCATGCAAGCCTTTGACGAAGCGATCAAGCAGGGCCGCATCAGCGAGGCCGAACTGTTCGACCGCGACTACAAGCCGATCCCGGGCAGCGATCCGCAGCAGCTCATGGCCGGCTGCGTGCCGCTTACCGACGAGGTGCTGCCGGCGATCCAGGAGCCGCTGCTGGCCTTCGACGAACGGGTGGTGTTCTGCGCCTGCGTCGACGTGAACGGCTTCCTGCCGACCCACAATCTGAAGTTCGGCCAGCCGCAGGGCAGCGATCCGGTGTGGAACGCCGCCAATTGCCGCAACCGGCGCATGTTCAACGACCGTGTCGGCCTTGCCGCCGGCCGCAACACTGAATCCTTCCTGCTGCAGACCTATCGCCGCGACATGGGCGGCGGCAAGTTCGTCATGATGAAGGACGTCTCGGCGCCGATCTTCGTCGCCGGCAAGCACTGGGGCGGCGTGCGTCTCGCCTACAAGGTGTAGCCGGGCAGAGCTCTGATCTGGGCGCAGAGCGCCCGCGCGCCGGTTGCCTATCGACCCCCTACGAACAATCGCCTACTGTCTCGCCGCCTGAGGCCGCGCCGATTCCCGGCGGCGGTCCCGCAGGATTCCCTGCCGCGTCCGGAGACCGTCATGCAGCTTTTCTACTCCCCCACTTCGCCCTATGCCCGCAAGTGCCGCGTCGTCGCGCGCGAGCGCGGCCTGATGGGGGACCTCGAAGAGGTCGCGTGCAATCCGATGGAGGATCCCGCCGCGCTGCATGCCAGCAACCCGCTGGGCCGCGTGCCGGCGCTGGTGCTGGACGACGGCATGGCAATCTTCGACAGCCCGGTCATCGCCGAATACCTCGATGGCCTCGGCAACGCCCCCGCGCTCATCCCCGCCGCCGGCTCGGCGCGCTTCAAGGTGCTGGTGGCGGCGGCCCTGGCCCAGGGCATGACCGATTCCGCCCTCGCCGTCACCATGGAGGGCCGCCGGCCCGAGGCGCAGCAGTCGCCCGAGGCGCAGAAGCGCTGGCGCGCCTCCATCGTCCGTGGCCTGGACGAGATGCTGGGCCACCTGCAGGGCCTGCCCGGCGACCTCACCCTGGGGCACATCGCCTGCGGCTGCCTGCTCGGCTATCTCGACCTGCGCCACGGCGCCCTGGAGTGGCGCAAGGGCCGCGACGGCCTGGCCGCCTGGTTTGCCGAGTTCAACGCCCGCCCGGCGATGCAGGAAACGGATCCGAACTGACGCGGTCGCCCCCGCTGGCGATGTGCAAGACCTGACCCCATAGAGTCTCCAGGCGTCGGCCAAGCCGCGCCGCTCAGCCGGGGGCTCTCCCCCGCATCCCGCCGAGCCGGCAGATTGCCACCCAGGTGCTTGTGGAACAGCGTGAGCCGGCGCCCTACAATTCCCCTCCAGGT
>DAIQBR010000210.1:4200-4874 GCA_036781105.1 Kiloniellaceae bacterium | reverse complement strand
AGACCTTCGGGGGAGGAAGGGCGATGCCGGTCTGGCTGATCGTCTTGCTGTGCCTGCCGGCCGTGCTCTGGCTGGCCTACTGCGTGCTGAGGTGGTCCTGGGGGTTGTCCCTCTGCCTCCACTGCATGCTCAGCTGGACGGCGGCGCCCGGCGCCCTCGGTCTCTGGATGCTGTGGAGCGGCTGGTCGGCGCAGGTGATGCCGCGCCTCGTCATCGGCGCGACGATCCTGGTCTGCACGCTCGTTATCGCGGGTGTCATTTACCTCGCCTTCCGCTTCGGCGGACGGCGAAAGCAGACACGGCAGGAAGCGGCGGCGGATGCCGCCGTGCTGGGAACCATGGCCGTGGCGCCCTTTGCCGGGTCGGGCAAAGGCCGCAGGGAGGGCGATGATCCCGCGCCCGGTGACGCCGATGCAGACATCGGCGGTCTCGACATCTGAGCCTTGCCGCCGGTGCCGAAGATCCCGCGTTAAGGTGGGACTCACCTTTCCCCTTTAGGTTTAGTGATCGGCCTGGAGGGCGTTATGAAGATCTGGATTTACGCCGTCGTTCTGCTGCTGCCTGCGATCTGGACCGGTCGCTGCCTGCAGGGGCTGATCGCGAAGCAGCCCTGCCGCGGTGCCTGCACGGCCACCGTGATGACGCTCTTCGCGCTGGTGATGATCGCTCCCGGC
>DAIQBR010000210.1:2372-4177 GCA_036781105.1 Kiloniellaceae bacterium | reverse complement strand
AGGTGCCCGCCCTGCCGACGGATTGGAGCTTCCTGGAAAGCACCGCCGGCACCCTGGTCATGGGCGGTGGCATCTTCGCTATTGTCGCGGGTGCCCTGTTCCTGATCGCGCGCCACCTGCGCTGAGGGCCGTGGCCTTGCCGGACTGGTTGCAATTCGTCTTCGTCTTCTTTCTGGTGCTGGGTGTGATGATCGTGCGCCGAGATCGCGCCGGCGGAGCTTTTGTCGGGCTCCTCTTCGGTCTCGGCATGGCTGCTTCGGTTGCCTTCGCTATTTCCGGCGGACGCCTGGGCCACTGGATAGGAGCAGAGTTGGCGCATTGGGAGGCGGCCATCGGGCCCCTGGCAGTCGGTGCGGTGCTCCTGCTCACTGCGGTCACCATCGTGCACCTGCTGCTCTGGCTGGCCCGCCTCCTGACCAGCGGGCCGAGGCGGCCGGATACTTCCGCCGTGCTTCCGGGACTCGACGCCCCGGCCGGCCCCGGCAATGACTGGGAAGTCTTCGGGGGCGACAGCGGCGGGGACTGCGGGGGCGGCACCGACTGACGTACTCCGGCGGCTCTTACTCCAGCGGCAGGTTCTTCACGTTGCCTTGCGTAACGCTGATCCATTCGCCGCCAAGATTCCCACTGTAGGGGCCATTGGCGAGGAAATGGACATAGCTGCCGTCCTTTTCTGCGACCGCCAGGCAGTTCCGAATCGGTTCATCGGGGTAGCTGTAGCAGATCTCGTCGCCGTCGATCTCCCAGCTGCCGAAGTGGGTGCCGTCGCTTTCGATGCTGCTGACGCGGCCCTCCGGCGCGTGATAGTCCGCCCAGGTCCCGTTTCGATTGATGTAGCGACCTTCGACCGTCTTGCCGGAGACGAGTTCCCTTGTTTCCGCCCCGGAAAGGAAGCGGTAGCCGTCTTCGGCGTAGCGGTCCTTCACCGTGGCACAGGCGGCGAGGGCGAGGAGGGCGGACAGCAGGACGGTTGTCTTGAGGGGGCGCATCGCAATTACTCCACCGGCAGGTTGTTCACGTTGCCCGGCATGATGCTGACCACTTCGGCGCTCAGGTCGCCGTGCTTGCCGTCGAACTCCTTGAAGAACAGGTACTCTCCATTCTTCTCGGCCATCGAATGGCAGTTCTCCTCGGTGCCGGGAACGGCCTGGTAGACATAACAAACGTGGTTGCCACGGATCTCCCAGACACCGATGTTGGCGCGGCCATCGGAACGCGTGTAGGTCGATCGGCCGTTGGCCGCATAGAAGGCGACGGCTGTCCTGCCGCTGGCAAGCTTCACCTCGTAGGTCCTGTCGGCGTGCAGGGCCCGGATCTCATCGCCCGAAAGCAGCCGGTAACCCGCCTCCAGGGAGCGCTCCTTGGCTGTGGCGCAGGCAGAGAGCAGGACGGCCGTGACCGTGAGAAGGGCGAGGGAGCGAGGCGACATCGCGAAGGCATCCAGGGGGTTATCGAGGATCCAGTATAGCGATCTCGTTATTCTTCGTCTCCTGGTTGATGGGGCATTCCGAGATAACGTTGACAATTTATCGATAAAATGTCTTTGTAACGGGGCGCGGAAGGCGCTCTTTCGAACCGGAAAAGACGGAAAATCCCATGGACGGCGACCCTAAGAAGCAAAGCGGGCGACAGCCCGGCTGGCAGTTCTGGATCGACCGCGGCGGCACCTTCACCGACGTCGTCGCGCGCCGGCCCTACGGGGAACTGGTGACCCACAAGCTGCTGTCGGAGAACGCCGAGCAGTACAAGGACGCCGCCGTCCACGGCATCCGCAGCCTGCTGGGGCTCGGCAAGGACGAGGCCCT
>DAIQBR010000210.1:0-2248 GCA_036781105.1 Kiloniellaceae bacterium | reverse complement strand
CGGCGACGTGCTGCGAATCGGCTACCAGAACCGCCCGCGCCTCTTCGACCGCCACATCGTGCTGCCGGAGATGCTCTACGAGCGCGCCGTCGAGGTTGCCGAGCGGGTCGGCCCCGAGGGCGAGATCGTCACGCCGCTGGACCTGGCCGGCGCCCGCGCGGCGCTGAAGGCCGCCTACGACGACGGCATCCGCGCCGTCGCCATCGCCTTCATGCACGGCTACCGCTTCCCAGCGCATGAGAAAACCGTCGCCGCCCTGGCGCGCGAAAAGCAGGTGGCGGCGGTGGCGCGCGAGATCGGTTTCACCCAGGTCTCGGTGAGCCACGAGGTGAGCCCGCTGATGAAGCTGGTCAGCCGCGGCGACACCACCGTGGTCGACGCCTATCTCTCGCCGATCCTCCGGCGCTACGTCGACCAGGTGGCCGGGCAGCTCGACGCAGACGACAAGTCAGGCCCGCGCCTCATGTTCATGCAGTCCAACGGCGGCCTCACCGACGCGCGCCTCTTCCAGGGCAAGGACGCAATCCTCTCCGGCCCCGCCGGCGGCGTCGTGGGCATGGTGCGCACCGCCGCCATGGGCGGCTTCAAGCGGCTCATCGGCTTCGACATGGGCGGCACCTCGACCGACGTGTCGCACTACGACGGCGAGTACGAGCGCACCTTCGACACCCTGGTCGCCGGCGTGCGCATGCGCGCGCCGATGATGCACATCCATACGGTGGCGGCCGGCGGCGGCTCCATCCTGCACTTCGACGGCGCGCGTTTCCGCGTCGGCCCGGACTCCGCCGGCGCGGTTCCCGGCCCCGCCTGCTACCGCCGCGGCGGCCCCCTTGCCGTGACCGATTGCAACGTCATGCTGGGAAAGATCCAGCCCGAGCAGTTCCCCAAGGTCTTCGGCCCCAATGCCGACCAGGCCCTCGACGCCGAAGTGGTGCGCGAGAAGTTCGAGGCCCTGGCAAAAGAGATCGCCGAAGCCACCGGCAAGCCGCTGCAGAGCCCGGAGGAGGTCGCCGAGGGTTTCCTGCGCATCGCGGTGGAGAACATGGCCAACGCCATCAAGAAGATCTCCGTGCAGCGCGGCTACGACGTGACGGAGTACACCCTCAACTGCTTCGGCGGCGCCGGCGGCCAGCACGCCTGCCTGGTCGCCGACGCGCTGGGCATGACCAAAGTCTTTCTGCATCCCTTCGCCGGCGTGCTCTCCGCCTACGGCATGGGCCTGGCCGACGTGCGGGCGCTGCGCGAGCGCCAGGTCGAGGTGCCTTTCAACGCCGGCGCACTTCCGGTCATGGAGACCGCCTACGCCGAACTGGCCGAGGACGCGAAGAAGGAGGTGCTGGCCCAGGGCGTCGATCCCGCCCGCATCGAGACGGTGAAGAAGGCGCAGCTGCGCTACGAGGGCACCGACAGCCCGCTGCCGGTCGACTTCGGCAGCGTCGAAGAAATGCAGCAGACCTTCGAGGCGGCGCACAAGCAGCGCTTCGGCTTCATCGCCGTCGAGCGCAAGCTGGTGGTGGAGGCCGTTGCCGTGGAAGTCATCGGCCACACCGAGGAAGTCGCCGATCCCGAGCGCGAGGCCGCTGCGGGCGCCAAGGCGGCCGAACCGCTGACCCGCGTTGCGATGTACACCGCGGGCGCGCGCCAGGACACCCCGCTCTACGACCGCGATTCCCTGCTGCCGGGCCAGAAGATCGACGGCCCCGCCATCATCCGCGAGGCGACCGCCACCACGGTGGTCGAGCCGGGCTGGCAGGCCGAGCTGACGAAACGAGGCCACCTGGTGCTGACCCGGGTGGTGCCGCGCCCGAAGACCGAGGCCGTGGGCACCGAGGCCGACCCGGTGATGCTGGAGGTCTTCAACAACCTCTACATGTCGATCGCCGAGCAGATGGGCGCGACGCTGGCCAACACCGCCTACTCGGTGAACATCAAGGAGCGCTTGGACTTCTCCTGCGCCATCTTCGATCCCGACGGAAATCTCGTCGCCAACGCGCCGCACATGCCGGTGCACCTCGGCTCCATGGGCGAATCGATCAAGACGGTGATCCGCGAGAACCGGGACAGCATGCGCCCGGGCAACGTCTACGCCCTCAACGCGCCCTACAACGGCGGCACCCATCTGCCCGACGTGACGGTGATCACGCCGGTCTTCGACGATGCCGGCCGGGAACTGCTGTTCTACGTCGGCTCGCGCGGCCACCACGCCGACATCGGCGGGCGCACGCCGGGCTCCTCGCCACCGGACTCC
>DAIQBR010000209.1:0-6845 GCA_036781105.1 Kiloniellaceae bacterium | reverse complement strand
CAGGCCCATGGTGCCAGCATAGAAATAGGGCCAGACGGTCTCACTGCCGAGACGCTGCTCGGCTTTCAGGAGCGCTTCGGCCACCTCGTCGAGGGCCGCCTCCCAGGAGATCTCCTCATAAGCATCGCGCCCCCGGCCTCGCTCGCCGACGCGGCGCAGCGGCACGGTCAGACGGCCGGGGTGGTGTACTCTTTCGGCATAGCGCGAGACCTTGGCGCAGACCACGCCGTCGGTGTAGTCGTTGCCGCGCGCACCGCGCACCTTGCCGATGCGGCTGCTCGACAGGCGCTCGACCTCCAGGGCACAGACGCTGGGGCAGTCGTGCGGGCAGGTCGAATGGACGAAGACCGACTCGGCGGTGCGATCGAGGGGCATACAGGGGTGATCCGTCGTTGCAGGCGGCGACAGCCGATCCTACAGCCCTGCCGGCCCGGCTTCAATCTGCCCGCCCTCATTCATTGCGGCTTCAGGTGCTGCGGCAGTCCGTCGCCGCGCTGCCCTGCACCGACTCGACGATCGCCCGCAGGCCGATGACCCGGTAGTGCTCGGTTTCCAGCGCCACCGCCGCCGGCATCGGCTCGCCGAGAAGGAAGCCCCGCGCCCGGCCCTGCTGCCACTTCACCTCGATCTGCACGTCGAAGGGCGCGAAGTAGCGCGGCGCCTCGGCCTCGGCGCCGAAGTGCGCCTTGTCGACGATCAGGTAGTCGACCTGCCACAGGCAGTAGAGCGCCTCCAGCGGCGCCGTCTCAGTCGCCAGATAGGCATCGATGAGAGCGCCGGTGCGCTCGCGCATCTCCAGAACGTGGTCCACGTGGCTCGGATAGTGCGCCTTGATCATCACGAACAGCGGCCGCTGCGCGAAGTAGGGAATGAACTCGAATTCGCTCTGCCCGCTGGGCCAGGTGGCGAAGAGAGTCTCCTGCGGCTGCGCGGCGGCGAAGTCGAGCACCTTGCTGTCTTCGGCATCGAGGCGTGTCCAGTACCCGATCTTCTTTGCGCCGATGCTGTCGAAGGAAAGCGCCAACAGCAGGACCGTGACCAGCGTGGCGCCAGCCACCGCGCGCCGGCCGCCGCCCAGGCGCCGGAAGAACTGCTGCAGGCCGACCGCGATCAGCAGCGGCGTGATCGACATCAGCGGATAGAGGATGAAGCGGTAGAGCAGGTAGGGCCGCAGCGCCACGACGACCAGAATCACCGCGGCACCGCATAGCAGGAAGCCCACCAGGGGCCGCCGCCAGGCGCTGTCCCGCAGCAGCATCGCGAGGCCGTAGAAGGCGACCGCACAGTAGGCGAAGAGGAGAAGCAGCTTATAGTTCTCGAAGACATCCCTGAACTGGTCGAAGGCCCTGGCGGCCACGTAGGTCAGAGGATTGAACACGCCCTGGGTGTAGCGGCCGCCGGGCCCGTTCTCCGGATAGAGGTCGCTGCTCTCCAGCGGTGCCAGGGCCGCGCCGAATTCGGAGGGACTGGTGAGATTGCCCCACAGCAGCCAGAGAGCCAGCACGCCCGAGACCGCGACCAGGGCCACGCCCCTCACCCGCTGCGCAGTGGCAGCGAACAGCAGCCCGCCGCCGACCACGACCTGCCAGGCCAGCAACAGCCCGATCACCGGCGCCATCGCCGGATAGAGCAGCCCCGAAAGGAGGGTGAGCAGGGCCAGTCCGGCCGCAGAACCATGCAGCAGCGCGGCGAAGGCCCAGATCACCAGGGGAAAGGCGAAGGTATGCGGGATCGCTGAGGTGATCTGGTAGAGGTAGAGCGGCTGCGCGACGGCGAGGACGAGAGCCGCTGCCACGGTCAAGCGGTCGCCCAGGCGCCGTGCGGCAACCGCCACCCCGGCGAGGAAGCCGAGCCAGCACAGCAGCGGCAGAACGTGGTTCAGCAGGACGAGATCACCCCCCGCCTGAAGCCACAGCCGCGTGAGCCCGTCGTAGAGCAGCGGCTGGGGAAAGGCGGTGACGTAGGAGGTCAGGTAGTCGCCGGCAAAGAGATCGGAGCCGCCCGTCAGGTGATAGCGGAAGAGCGGGCGGAACTCCTCGTGCAGGTAGGCGGTGTCGAGCAGCATCCCGGCCTGGAGGGCGAAGACGACACCCGCGTAGGCGAGCAGGACCGCGAGGGCGGCCTTGGCGATCCAACCGTCGTCCCGCGTCCGCATGGGAGCCTCACCGGCAGCCGTGGCAGCTGGCCGCCCGGTTAACCGAAAGATAGCAGTTCGGACCGTAGACTCCAGCGAGCAGGCGGCCCAGGCCGTCCCGGTAACTTATTGAAATAGCGTAGTATTTTTCGGCGCCGCCGGCAGCGCCAGCGCGCAGGACCTCAGGCCCCGGCAGCCCGCCGCGGCTGCCCGCGGACGACCCGCACCTGCCGAGAGAACACGCGCTCATGGGCGGACTATAGGTAGGCGACGATGTACAAGCTGTTAAGGCGCCTGGCGGGTATCTCGGTCTTCTATTCCTTTGCCAACAGCATCGAGGCGCTGTCGCCCTTCCTGCTCGCCATCATCCTGACGCGGCTGATGATGCCGGAGGACTACGGCATCTGGGTGCTCTTCGTCTCGCTGGTCGCCTTCCTGCGCCCGGTGGTGAATCTCACCATCCAGGACGCCCTGAAGATGCACTTCTACGAGATGGACAGGAGCCGTCTTGTCGTCTCGGCGTTCTATCTCTCGCTGGGCTCGGCGCTGGTGCTGGGCGTGTTGGCGGTGGTCTTCCGCGACAGCCTGTCGAGCGCGGTGAAGTTTCCGGCGGCCTGGATCATCGCCATCGTCGTCACCGCCTTCCTCTACGTGAACCTCTATTTCATCCTGGCCTACAACCAGTTCGCCGAGAAGCGCCGCCACTTCGTCACGCTACAGGTCGTGCAGTCGCTGATCGGCTTCAGCGCGATCACCCTGCTGGTCTGGCTCGGCTGGAACTGGCAGGGCGTCGTGATGGGCAAGATGGTCGGCCTCTTCGTGGCCTGCCTCGTCGGCATCGCCTGGATCGCCGGCGATCTCAAGCTGGACCTGCGCGCGCACGACAGGCAGCAGATCAAGGAACTGGTGAAGTTCGGCCTCTGCTACCTGCCGACCGGCCTGGGCCTGGTCGCCGTGCCGCTGACCGACCGCCTCATCATCTCGCACATCCTGGGCCTCGGCGAGAACGGCCTCTACGGCGTCGCCGCCCTCTTCGGCTCGGCTCTCTTCATCGCCATCAACGGCTTCCTGCACGCCTGGATGCCCTGGCTGTTCCAGCAGCTCTCCAAGCCGAGCGGCAACTACCGCAGCGAGATCTTCACCGTCTCGGTCGGTTTCCTGCTGCTGCTGCCGGTGATGGGCGTGGTCTTCTACGTCGTCGCGGTGATCGCGGCGCCCTTCCTGATCGGCGCTTCCTTCAGCAATGCCTTCGGCCTGATCCCCTGGGCGGTCGCCGGCACCGTGTCGATGGGCTACTTCTACCACAACCAGGCCTTCCTCCACTTCAAGAAGGCCGTGCTGCCGATGTCGGTGAGCAGCCTCAACTGCATCGTCATGAACATCGTGCTGAGCTACTACGGCGCGCTCTACTACGGCGTCGCCGGCGTGCTGGCCGCCACCATCGCCGCCTACACGATCTCGGCGGTGACCAGCGGTCTCTTCATTGTCATGGACTACAAGCTGGTCGGCTCGCTGCGGCGCGCTTTTGCGCGCTAGCTAGGAACGCCGGGTCCGCAGCCACAGCAGGCAGCCGGGCAGGCCGGCGGCCAGCAGCCCCAGACCCAGCAGCACGGAAACCGCCAGGGCCTCGTCGGCGGCCAGCCCGGCAACGCCGAGCAGCACCACGGCCGCGCCCTCGCGCACGCCCCAGCCGGCAAACGACAGCGGGAAGAAGGTGATCAGCACGATCGCCGGCACCAGGGCGAGGCTGTCCCACCACCCGAGCGGCAGGCCGAGGCCCAGCGCCAGCAGCCAGACCGCGCCCGCGGTGCAGAGATGGGCGGCGGCGGAGAGCAGCAGCAGGGTGAGCGAGGCGAGCGGTGCCAGCATCACCCGGCGGGCGTCGGCGGCCAGCGCCAGCAGCGGCCGGGCCGGGCCGGCCAGGCGCGCCGGCAGCGGCAGGCGGTCGAGCAGGCAGAGCAGGCCGAGCGCGGCCAGCAGGCCGGGCAGCGAAGCCAGCAGGAAGTACCGCAAGACGGGCGGGTCGAGGCGGTCGCCGAGCCAGAGCGCCCCGCCGGCCACCATGACGACCAGGGCCAGGAGGCCGCTGGCGCGCTCCAGCACCACGCCGCTGAAGGCGCGGCCGTAGGGCAGCCCGCGCCGCCCGGCCAGCAGGATGCGCACCGCATCGCCGCCGATCGAGGTCGGCAGCACCTGGGTGAAGAAGGTGCCGATGAACATGAGGGAAAGACAGGCGCCGAGCGGCAGCGGCGCGGCGATGGCGCGGCCGACGATCCACCAGCGCAGGCCGGAGATCGTTGCGATGCCCAGCAGCAGCACCACCGCCAGCAGGGCCGGGCCGGGCTGCAGGCGCGTCAGCAGCGCGCCGAGGACCGCGAGGTCGCTGGCCGCGGCCACCAGGGCCAGCAGGGCCAGGGAGACCACGAGCTTGAGGCCGACCAGCAGGCCGCTCCGCCCCGTGCCGCCTGCGGCGGGGGGTGCCGTGCTGTCGAGCGGGTCGATGGCTGGATGGCTCAAGGCTGAAGGATCCCGGGTTTGCCGGCGGTTTTCCGCCGCCCCGGCATCCTGCCCGTCTAAGGTAAGGGGATCGTAAACGAAGTGTTGAAGTCTCCTAGCGGCCCTTCATCGCCTGCCAGTCGTCCTCGCTGAGCGCCTCCATGAGGGAGAACTGCCCCGCGCCCTTCAGCCACTCGCCGCCGTCGATCACCACCACCTCGCCGTTGATGTAGGCCGAGCCCTCGGCCAGCAGGAAGGCGGCGAGGTCGGCCAGTTCGCGGTGTTCGCCGACGCGGCCCAGCGGGATCTTGTTCATCCAGGCGCGGTCCATGGCCTCGTTGGGCACCAGGCGCGACCAGGCGCCCTCGGTCGGAAAGGGCCCCGGCGCGATGGCGTTGAGGCGGATGCCGCGCCCGCCCCACTCCACCGCCAGGGAGCGGGTCATCGCCAGCACCCCCGCCTTGGCCATGGCCGAGGGCACCACATAGGGCGAGCCGGTCTCGGCGTAGGTCGCGACGATGGAGAGCACGTTGCCCTTGCGGCCTTCCGCCAGCCAGCGCTTGCCGCAAGCCAGCGTCACATAGGCGGTGCCGTGCATGACGATGGCCAGCACCGCGTCGAGGGCGCGCGGCGAAAGGGTCTCCGAGCGCGCGAGGAAGTTGCCGGCGGCGTTGTTCACCAGGGCATCCAGCGGGCCCTCATCCCAGATTGCCTCGATGAGGGCGTTGACCCGCTCGGGGTCGCGCAGGTCGCAGGGGATCGCCCGCGTGCGTCCGGGGAAGTCGGCGTCGAACTCGTGGCGCGTTTGCGCCAGGACCTCCTGGCGCCGGCCGCAGATCACCAGTCTCGCGCCAAGCTCCAGCACCCGCCGGCCCATGGACTTGCCGAGGCCGGTGCCGCCGCCGGTGATGAGGATGCATTTGTCCTGCAGAAGGTCGCTCTGGAACATGGCAGAAGGCCCCGCGTTGGCATTTCCGATCACGAGTTAGTACCGCCCCCGCCGCGCTTTGGCTATGGTGGCGCCCGACAAAGAGCGACCGGGGAGGCACGCATGCTGCCACAGGCAGCGACCTATGAAGAGCTGGCGGCAAAGTTCCGCTGGCAGATTCCCGAGCACTACAACATCGCCGTCGACGCCTGCGACAAGTGGGCTGAAACCGACAGACTGGCGCTGATCCACCTGCGCGACGACGGCGGCGTGCAGCGCTACTCCTTCGCCGAGCTGAAGCGGCTTTTCAACCGCTGCGCCAATGTTCTGGAGACCCAGGGCATCGAGGAAGGCGACCGCGTCGCCATCCTGCTGGCCCAGGGCCCGCAGACCGCCGTCGCCCACCTCGCCACCTACAAGCTGGGCGCCATCGCGGTGCCGCTGTTCACCCTCTTCGGCGAGGAGGCGCTGGCGTTCCGCCTTGCCGATTCCGGCGCCCGCGTCGTCGTCACCGACCGCGGCGGCGCCGCCAAGATCGCCGCCATCCGCGACCGCCTGCCGGCGCTGGAGGCAGTCATCTCCATCGACGGTGGCGAGGGCTCGCTGGATTGGCACCAGCTCATGACGCGTGCCTCCGACGGCTTCCTGCCGGTCGACACCCTGGCCAACGACCCCGCCCTCATCATCTACACCTCCGGCACCACCGGGCCGCCCAAGGGCGCGCTGCACGCCCACCGCGTGCTGCTCGGCCACCTGCCCGGCGTCGAGATGCCGCAGTCCTTCTTCCCGCAACCCGGCGACCTGTTCTGGACGCCGGCGGACTGGGCCTGGATCGGCGGACTCCTGGACGTGCTGCTGCCGGCCTGGCACCACGGCGTGCCGGTGCTGGCCCACCGCTTCGCCAAGTTCGACCCGGAGAAGGCTTTTCAGCTGCTCGCCGACTACGGCGTGCGCAACGCCTTCCTGCCGCCGACGGCGCTGAAGATCATGCGCACGGTGGACCGTCCCGCCGACCGCTGGAATCTGCAGTTGCGCTCCATCGGCAGCGGCGGCGAGACCCTGGGCGCCGAGATGCTGGACTGGGCGCGCGAGACCTTCGGCGTCACGGTGAACGAGTTCTACGGCCAGACCGAGTGCAACCTCGTGGTCTCCAACTGCGCCGAAATCATGGCGGTGAAGCCCGGCTCCATGGGCCGTCCCGTGCCCGGCCACCGCGTCGCCGTGGTCGACGGCGACGGCAAGGAACTGCCGGCGGGCCAGCCCGGCACCATCGCGGTGCGCCGTCCC
>DAIQBR010000208.1:1770-6869 GCA_036781105.1 Kiloniellaceae bacterium | reverse complement strand
GCGCCAGGGCGGCGGCGCACCTAAACGCCGCCCGCGACCTCGCGGACCTGGTCTGCGGCAGCGCCAACGGCAACGGCCGGTCGGACAACGGCGATGCGGATCACGGGAAGGAGGCGGCGGCATGAGAGGCCTTCCTCTGGACCTCGGCATGATCCATTTCGTCGGCATCGGCGGCATCGGCATGAGCGGCATCGCCGAGGTGCTGGCCAACCTGGGCTACCAGGTGCAGGGCAGCGACATGTCCGACAACGCCAATGTCCAGCGCCTGCGCAAAATGGGCGTGCAGGTCGCCATCGGCCACAAGGCGGAGAATCTGGGCGAGGCGAAGGTCGTCGTGGTCTCCTCGGCGATCAAGGCCGGCAATCCGGAGGTCGACGCCGCGCGCCAGCGCTTCATCCCCATCGTGCGCCGCGCCGAGATGCTGGGCGAACTGATGCGCCTGAAGTGGTCGATCGCCGTCGGCGGCACCCACGGCAAGACCACCACCACCTCCATGGTCGCCACCCTGCTGGACGGCGCCGGGCTGGATCCCACGGTGATCAACGGCGGCATCATCAACGCCTACGGCACCAATGCGCGCCTCGGCGCAGGCGACTGGATGGTCGTCGAGGCCGACGAGAGCGACGGCAGCTTCATGAAGCTGCCTGCCACCATTGCCGTGGTCACTAACATCGACCCCGAACACATGGAGTACTACGGCAGCGAAGAAGCGCTGCACCGTGCCTTCGAGATCTTCGTCGAGAACATCCCGTTCTACGGTTTCGCCGTGCTCTGCATCGACCACCCGGCGGTGCAGAACCTGATCGGCCGCATCGAAGACCGGCGCATCGTCACCTACGGGCTCAGCCCGCAGGCCGACTACCGCGCCGACAACATCCGCGTCGATAACGGCGGCCTCGCCTTCGAGATCGAGGTGACCGACCGCAGCGGCGCGATCGACGCGCGGCTGGAGAAGCTGCACCTGCCGATGCTGGGCCGCCACAACGCGCTGAACGCGGTGGCCGCCATCGCGGTGGCGCGCGAGATGGGCCTGGAGGAGGAGCTCATCCGCAAGGCGCTGGCCGGCTTCGGCGGCGTGAAACGGCGCTTCACCCGCACCGGCGAAGCCGGCGGCATCGCCGTGATCGACGACTACGGCCATCACCCGGTGGAGATCGCCGCCGTGCTGGCCGCCGCGCGCCAGGCCTCGCAAGGCAAGGTGATCGCGGTCATGCAGCCGCATCGCTATTCGCGCCTGCACGACCTCTTCGCGCAGTTCTGCACCTGCTTCAACGACGCCGACACCGTTGTCGTGGCCGACGTCTACGCCGCCGGCGAGCAGCCCATCGAAGGCGCCGACCGCGACAGCCTCGTCGAAGGCCTGCGCGCCCGCGGTCACCGCCAGGCGCTACCCCTGCCCGGCCCGGAGGCGCTGCCGAAGCTGGTACTGGAACTCGCCGACCCGGGCGATCTGGTGGTCTGCCTCGGCGCCGGCAACATCACCGCCTGGGCCAACGCCCTGCCGGGCGAACTGCAGGCCCTGCTGGATGCCCGGAAACCCAAGGGGGGCTCCAAGGGCGGCGGCAAAGGTAAAGCCAAGGGCAAGGGCAAAGGTAACGGGGGAGGACGATGAGCGCCATGGCCGCCCAGCAGTCCACGCCCCTGATCGACCGCCTGCCCGCCGTGCGCGGCCGCCTGACGGCGAACGCGCCGCTCAACGGCATTACCTGGTTCCGCGTCGGCGGCCCGGCCGAGGTGATGTTCCGGCCGGCCGACCGCGACGACCTGCTCGACTTCCTGAAGGCCAAGCCGGCCGACGTGCCGGTCACCGTACTGGGGGTCGCCTCCAACGTGCTGATCCGCGACGGCGGCCTGCCCGGCGTCACCCTGCGCCTCGGCCGCGGCTTCGCCGAGGTCACGGCGGAGGGCAGCGACATTCTCTGCGGCGCCTCGGTGCTCGACGTGAACGTCGCCCGTGCCGCCAAGCAGGCCGGCATCGCCGGGCTGGAGTTCCTCTCCGGCGTGCCGGGCACCATCGGCGGCGCGGTGCGCATGAATGCCCGCGCCTACGGCAAGGAAACCAAGGACGTCCTGGTCTGGGCCGAGGCCGCCGACCCGCACGGCAAGGTTCACCGCCTGAGCAATGCCGAACTGAAGTTCGAATACCGCCGCTCCGCCCTGCCGGAGGATTGGATCTGCCTCGGCGCACGCCTGGCCGGCACATCAGGCGACCCGGCCGAGATCGATGCGCGCATGAAGGAAATCCAGAGCCAGCGCGCCGACAGCCAGCCGATCCGCAGCCGCACCGGCGGCAGCACCTTCAAGAATCCGCCGGGCAACAAGGCCTGGCAGCTGATCGATGCGGCCGGCTGCCGCGGCCTGACGATCGGTGGCGCCATGGTCTCGGAAAAGCACTGCAACTTCCTGATCAACACCGGCGAGGCCACCGCCGCCGACCTGGAAAACCTCGGCGAGGAAGTGCGCCGCCGCGTGAAGGCCAAGTCCGGCATCGAGCTGGAATGGGAAATCAAGCGCCTCGGCCTGCCGGCGGGAGGTGCCGCATGAACGCCAAGAGCACGGCGCGCATCGTGGTCCTGAAGGGCGGGGTCTCCGCCGAGCGCGAGGTCTCGCTGAATTCCGGCAAGGCCTGCGCTGCGGCGCTGCGCGAGAAAGGTTACGACGCCATCGAGGTCGACGTCAGCCGCGACCTCGGCGCCCTACTAAAGGCCCTGACCCCGAAGCCCGACGCGGTGTTCAACGCGCTGCACGGCCGCTGGGGCGAGGACGGCTGCATCCAGGGCATGCTGGAATTGCTGCAGATTCCCTACACCCATTCCGGCGTGCTGGCCTCGGCCCTGGCGATGGACAAGCAGATGGCCAAGACCGTGGTCGCCACCGCCGGCGTCACCAGCCCCGAGGGCATCGTCATCAAGGCCGAAGATCTGGGCGACGACGATCCCATGCCGCGCCCCTACGTGGTGAAGCCGGTGCGCGAGGGCTCCAGCGTCGGCGTGCGCATTGTGCGCAAGGGCGACAACCAGCCGCCGATCGCGGTACACGGCTGGGAAGCGAAGACCGAACTGCTGGTCGAACCCTTCATCGCCGGGCGCGAGCTGACCGTCGGCGTGATGGGCGACCGCGCCCTGGGCGTCACCGAGATCCGCCCGCTGGGCGACGGCTTCTACGACTACGACGCCAAGTACTCGGCGGACGCGAAGGTCGCCGCCGTGCACGTCTGTCCCGCCGAGGTGCCGCAAAGCATCTACGACAGGGCCTCCGAGGCAGCGGTCGCTGCGCACAAGGCGCTGGGCTGCCGCGGCGTCAGCCGCTCCGACTTCCGCTACGACGACACCCAGGGTGCGCCGGGCGAAATCTACTACCTCGAGACCAATACCCAGCCAGGCATGACCTCGACCAGCCTGGTGCCCGAGCAGGCCCGCTACCTGGGCATGTCCTTTCCCGATCTCTGTGCCTGGATGGTGGAGAACGCCGCATGCGATTCCTGAACCCCTTTAACCGCTCGCCCAAGAAGCGGATGACGGCCAAGACCACCCGGCGCGGCGGCGGCAAGCGCAAGGTGAAGGCCTCGACGCGGCGGCGCGCAAGGAGCGGGATCAACTGGCGCCTGGTGCGCCGGGCGGTGCCGGCCGGCGCCGTGCTGGCCATGGCCGGCGGCCTGGTATGGCTGTACCAGGACGGCTGGTTCGGCCGCCAGGCGGAAGCCTTGCAGCAGGCCGCCCTCGACGGCACCGCCGGGCTCGGCCTGCGCATCGAAGAAGTTCTCGTCGAGGGCCGCGCGCGCACCGACGGCGATGAGATTCTCTCCCGTCTCGGCCTCGCCCTCGACCGCCCGATCCTCGCCGTCGACCCGGAAGCCGCCCGCGCCGAGCTGGAGACCCTGCCCTGGGTCAGCGCGGCCAGCGTCGAGCGCCAGCTGCCGGGCACCGTCTATATCCGCATCACCGAGCGCGAACCGCTGGCGCTGTGGCAGGAGCAGGGCGTGATCCGTGTCATCGACCGCGCCGGCAAGGTGATCCCCGGCATCGAGCCGCGCCGTTTCGCCCACCTGCCGCTGGTCGTCGGCCCCGACGCGCCGGCCCATGCCGAGCGGCTGATCGCCGTGATGAACAGCGAACCCGAGCTGCGCGACCGCGTCACCGCGGCGGTCCGGGTCGGCGGGCGGCGCTGGAACGTGCAGATCGAGGGCCGCATCGACGTGCGCCTTCCGGAAGCCGACGCCGCCGCGGCCTGGTCGCAGCTCGCCCGCATCGAGCGCCAGCAGGGCCTGCTGTCGCGCGACGTGATCGTCATCGACCTGCGCCTGCCGGATCGTCTGGTGGTGCGCACCGACCCCGACAAGGGCCCGCTGGGCCAGGAAGAAATCAAGGGGGAGAGCACATGAGCCGCCTCCCCGCACCCCAACGATCACAACCCCTGGACTCAGGAGGAGTCAACCGCGCCACATGAGGAAGAGTCTCGTGAAAGGCGGCATCGCCGCCGCACTTGATATCGGCAGCAGCAAGGTCTGCTGCTTTATCGCGCGCAGCGACACCGGCGGCGCGCCGCGTGTCATCGGCATCGGCCAGCAGGCGAGCCGCGGCATCAAGGGTGGTGCCATCGTCGACATGGAGCTGGCCGAGACCTCGGTTCTGAATGCCGTGCATGCCGCCGAGCAGATGGCCGGCGAGACCATCGACCGCGTGGTGGTGAGCCTGTCCGGCGGCTATCCCGCCTCTTCCAGCGTCGGTGTCGAGGTTTCGCTGAACGGCCACTAACTCGGCGAGTCCGACCTGCGCCGCGCGCTGGCCTACGGCCACCAGACGCAGCTGCAGCGCCAGGACGACGATCACGGCCGGCAGATGATCCATTCGATCCCGACCGGCTATTCGATCGACGGCAACCGCGGCATCCGCGATCCGCGCGGCATGTTCGGCGACCAGCTGGGCGTGCACATGCACATCATCACCGCCTCGGCGGGTGCGGTGCGCAATGTCAGCACCTGCATCCAGCGCTGCCACCTGGAGCCGGCGGCCTTCGTGGTCTCGCCCTACGCCTCCGGCCTGTCCTGCCTGGTCGACGACGAGCTGGAACTGGGCGCCACGGTGATCGACATGGGCGGC
>DAIQBR010000208.1:0-1760 GCA_036781105.1 Kiloniellaceae bacterium | reverse complement strand
GTGTTGTACGAACACAACGTGATCTTTACCGACGTGATTCCGGTCGGCGGCAACCACGTCACCAGCGACATCGCCCGCGGCCTGTCGACGCCGCTGGTCCACGCCGAGCGCATGAAGACCCTCTACGGTCACGTCATCTCGGCGCCGACCGACGAGCGCGAACTGATCGACGTGCCGCAGGTGGGCGAAGACGAAGGCTCCGATTCACAGCAGATCCCGCGTTCTCTCCTGGTCGGCATCATCCAGCCGCGGGTGGAGGAAACGCTGGAGCTGGTGCGCTCGCGCCTGGAACTCAGCGGCTTCGACAAGATCGCCGGGCGCCGGGTGGTGCTGACCGGCGGCGCTTCGCAGCTGCCGGGCACGCGCGAGCTGGCCTCGACCGTGCTGGACAAGCAGGTGCGCATCGGGCGCCCGACGCATGTCAGCGGCCTGGCCGAGGCGACCGCGGGACCGGCCTATGCGACCTGCGCCGGTCTGTTGAACTACGCCGTTACGGCGGAACTGCCCATGCCGGGAGAGACGGCCCCCGAAGTGCGGGAGCCGGGCGGCCTTGTCGGCCGTCTCGGGCATTGGCTGCGAGAACATTTTTGAGAAGGCAGATAACGGACGTTCCGGCCGGATCGGGACAGCGGGTACCGGCTCAGCCGGCTTGGGAATTCTTTAGGGTCTAAAGGCACTGGAGGCAGACATGACTCTCAACTTGAACGTACCTTCGACGACACCGGACCTGTCTCCGCGGATCACTGTGATCGGCGTGGGCGGAGCCGGCGGCAACGCCGTCAACAACATGATCCAGACCAATCTGGATGGTGTTGAATTCCTCATTACCAACACCGATGCACAGGCGCTCAGCCAGTCGCTCTGCGACCGCCGCATTCAGCTCGGCCGCAACATCACCCAGGGCCTGGGCGCGGGCTCGCGGCCGGACATCGGCCGGGCCGCCGCCGAGGAGGCGCTCGACGAGATCCTCACCGACATCGAAGGCCAGCACATGGTCTTCATCACCGCCGGCATGGGCGGCGGCACCGGCACCGGCGCGGCGCCGGTGATCGCCCGCGCGGCCCGCGAGGCCGGCATTCTGACCGTCGGCGTGGTGACCAAGCCGTTCCACTTCGAAGGCGTTCACCGCATGCGCCTCGCTGAGACCGGCATCAACGACCTGACCCAGTACGTCGACACGCTGATCATCATCCCGAACCAGAACCTGTTCCGCGTGGCCAACGAGAAGACGACCTTCGCCGATGCCTTCAAGATGGCCGACGACGTTCTGAACTCCGGCGTGCGCGGGGTCACCGACCTGATGGTCAACCCGGGCATGATCAACCTCGACTTCGCCGACATCCGCGCGGTCATGTCCGAGATGGGCAAGGCCATGATGGGCACCGGCGAAGCGGAAGGCGAAGGCCGCGCCATCGCCGCCGCCGAGGCCGCGATCTCCAACCCGCTGCTGGACGACGTCTCGATGAAGGGCGCCCGCGGCGTGCTCATCAACATCACCGGCGGCATGGACCTCACCCTCTTCGAGGTCGACGAGGCGGCCAACCGCATCCGCGACGAAGTCGACCCCGAGGCCAACATCATCTTCGGTTCGACCTTCGACCAGTCGCTGGAAGGCCGCATGCGGGTCTCCGTGGTGGCCACCGGCATCGACGTCGATGCCGAGACGCGGCCGAAGCCGATCACCCTCAGCGTGGTCGGCGGCCAGAAGGCCCCCCGTCGCGTCGAGGACAGCGGCAGCGCCCCGGCCGGTGCGGCGGCGG
>DAIQBR010000207.1:1966-6871 GCA_036781105.1 Kiloniellaceae bacterium | reverse complement strand
CCAGGTGATGATCTCGCCCAGCGACAGGCGGTGCCACTGTGTGTTGATGAAATCGAGCAGCCGCGGATCGATATAGAGGCTGTCGATGTTGCCTTGCAGGCGGGCGATCACCTGCAGCGGCAGCCAGAAGAGCAGCGCCCAGAGTGCCGCAAGCCGCAACGTCTGGCCCCTGGTTCGACGCCAGGCCGCGCGCAGGCTCAAAGACCTGCCTTCCGCGGCGGCAGCGAAAGCCGGGGCGCAGCGCCCGAGAACCACAAGTTGAGCGACTGAAGCAAGCAGCAGCACCGCGACCGCGAAGGCAAGTTGAAACGTCTGATAGATCTCGATCGTCTCCATCACCGAGCCGCCTTCCGACAGGAGCCGATCATCCAGACCCTGCAGGCGGGCGAAGTAGAGCAGTGAAGCCAGCGCGAAGACGACCAGCATGTCGATCATGAGCAGAGGTGTCAGCCGGATCAGGCGCAAGTCCCCGCGCGACCAGAAATACAGAGTCCGCGTATCAAGGCCGCGCGTGCTCGCGGAGTCGGTGAGAAACCGCATCCAGTGACGGGTGAACAGCAGCAGGGCAGCGAGTTGCAGCCCCCACTCGATGATCAGGTCGAAGTTTCCGCGCTGCATCGGCGCCACAAGATAGATCGCCGGCACCAGGTTCGCGATCAGCAGCAGTGGCGGGTAGATCAGGAAGTTGACCAAGGGAAGCAGCAGGTAGAGCAGCATCGGAAAGGCCGCGATCTTTGCGAAAGGCAGGAGGTTCCGGAACAGGGTGGCATAGGCTTCGGCAAGGGTGGCGCCGAAGGGAACCTTCTCCGACCGCGTGACGGTGGTATCGACCCCGCTCACTCGAAGCGCTCCAGAATGCTCGGGTCCGGTGCCGGCACCCAGCCGGTGCAGCGTCGGAAGGCGATGGCGATGAAAGTCAGATAGATCGCTTCCAGCAGCCAGAGCCCGACATGCCAGGCGAGGGCGACGGCGACGAAGGACCCCATGTCGCTCTGTGCGCCGAGGTTCAGCAGATAGTCGAAGAGCTTCCACGGCAGCACGGCGAAGACGCCGATGGCGACGAAAAGATTCATGCTGATCGCGCGGGTGTGGCGCCAGGCCAGGGCCAGGCTGTAGCTCTCGTCGACCGCGACGGCGGCATAGACGAAGGCAAAGCGAATGCCGAGATAGAAGATGGCGACGTAAAGCACCCAAAAGACGAAGCTTCCGGGCGGCAGCGACAGAGCATCGGCGAGCAGGGGATAGAGGGTCAGCGGCAGGCTGATGAGAGAGAGCAGCAGCGCATAGCCGAGGAAACGCAGGTGACGCCGTTCGATGGTGGGAAAGAACACGGCGCCGGCGCCGTGCTGTGCCAGCAGCAGGTGGCGCAGCCAGGCGACCGCCATCAGCGTCCAGGGGATCTCGATGCCGAACTCCCAGACGAGCCGGTAGCCGAGCGGTCCCATCTGCGTCGCCAGCGCGTTGATCACCATCAGCAGCACGAAGGGCAGCGCCGCGATCTTCGCCAGCACGCCGAAGTTGGCCAAGAGCGTACGGTAGGCTTCGGCGACGGTCGGCCAGATCGGCAGCGGCGCGATGGCAGCGGGCGGCGGTGCGCTGTTGGTCATTCGGAACGCAACCGGACTTGGTTCTGTGCAGCCATCCCGCCCGGGAGTCTGCGGTAGGCCTCGGCGGCTATCGTTGCCAACAGGGCTACCATCGACAGTCGCAGAACGGAGATAGCAAGTTCGATCGCCGCACTTTGAAGGAACACGAACTCGCGCCCGCGGCCGGATCGTGCACCGGAGCCTCCCCAATGGTTATGTGCCAGGGCGAAAATGGCCACCACGGCAAGCAGCAGGATGATCGGCAGGATCGCCAGCAGATAAGCGCCGATCAGCCGTAGGCCGTTGCCGCTTGAGGCGCGCCAGGCGCTGCGCCATGACAGGGCATCGTCGATCGCTGCGGCCGGCAGCAGCAGGCTGAAGCGCCCCAGCAGATAGCCCCATGCAAGCAGGCAGATCGGCAGCAGGATATGCGCCAGAAAAAATGGTGACAGAAGACTGTGGGCGCCCGTACGCAGCCCTTCGAGCAACGCAACGAGCAGCGGGACCGCTACGACAGCTGCCGGGAGGGAGAACAGCAGATAGAGAAGCAAAGCGATGGCGAAGAAGGCCAGGCTGCGCGGTCCAAAGAGGGGCCAGGGCAGGGTGCCGTCGTATGGCCCGCCAAGCAGCAAGCGGAACCAGATAAGACCGAAGAACAGGTAGGGTATGATGTCCACGACCGGGGAAACGGCACCGACCCATACCGGCAGATCACGCCAGGGCAACAGAGCGACGTCAATTGCCACGATGAAAAGAAGGGGCGGGATCATCGCCATGATCAATCGCCAGGGTCGATGAAAGACAGTCCTGTAGGACTCGGCGACTAGAGTGATAGCCGGCAGCTTCATCTTCAATCCACTTGCGTTCCTGCTGCCGTCACTCGAAACGCTCCAGGATCTCCCGGCGCGGCGCGCCCCAGCCGCTGAGCTGGGCGAAGGCGGAGGCGTAGGCGCCCATGATGAGGCCGTAGCCGGCGATAGAGACCAGCGCGCTCCACACGATGGCCGGGCCCCTGTCGATCAGCGCGTCCGCCACGGTCATGCCGGGGGCCAGCACGCTGCTGGCGCCGAGGCTGATTTTGAAGCCTCCGCCGAGCACCGCCGCGCCGATCACGCCCGCCAGCAGGGTCACGAGAAAGATCACGACCTGGATGCCGAGCAGCTTCAGGCCGCTGCCCCGGCTCAGCCGCCAGGCGCCGACGAGGCCCAGCTTGCGGTCCACCGCGAGGGCCGGATAGACCAGGCTGAGGCGCGCCAGCACCCAGAGCAGCACGAGGAAGCCGATAAAACCAAGGGCGGCCAGCCAGGGACCGCTGGCGAAATCCTCGCCGCCGTCCGAAAGGACATACACAACGTTGATCGCGCCGAGCAGCAAAACCACCAGCGGCACGGCGGCCATCACGATCATCAGCAGGGCGTAGCCGAGATAGATCCAGGTGCGCCGGCCCAGCGGCTGCGGCGGCAGGAAGCCGGCGGCCTCGCCCGTCAGCACCGTGCGGCTCTGCGCGAGGCCCAGGATGGCAAAGGGCAGAAGATCGGCGACCAGCAGGACGATCTCGGCATTCGGGGCATAGTGGCCCACCGGAAACTTGAGCACCGCGATGAGCAGCATGAGCGCGAAGGGAACCGCCGCGAGCTTGGCGAAGCGGCGGAACTGCCCGAAGACGCTTTCATGGGCGGATATCATCGCCGTGCCGAAGCCCAGCCCCGCCGGCGCGCCTTCCGCGGTCATGGTGAGAACTTTGCCAAGCGATCGCTCCCGGCCCCTTGCCAACCGGAACGATAACAGTGCGGCATGAATGCCACCACGGGAAACGAGGCTGGCCGGGTTCCGACGGGCTAGGGCGTGGCGCCGCCGCCCGGGCCGTTCTGGCCGCCGTCGCCGTCCTGGCGATCGTTCTCGGAGTCGTCCCCGAAGACTTCCGCGATCTGGCCGGGCAGCGCGGCCACCCAGCCGGTGCAGGTGCGGAAGGCGATAGCGACGATGGTGAACTCCACCGCCAGCACGGCCAGGGTCATTGCCGCGAAGATCATCATCACCGCGATGATCGCCACCGGGGAAACCTCGGCGAGCATCTGCCTCACCATCTCGGGATCCTGCGCGGCAAGTTCGGCAATCGCCGCCATCGACGCGCCGATGACAGCCGCGAAGATCTGTTCGAAGATCAGTGAGACAAGCAGATAGAGCGGGACGCCGGCCATCAGCAGCACGCTGGCCAGGCGCAGGCCCTGCCCCCTGGTGTGCTGCCAGGAGAGCTGCAGGGAATAGTCCTCTTCGACCGACAGCGCCGGGAAGATGAAGCTGAGGCGCGCGGTCACGTAGAACACGCCAAGGGCGATGGGCAGCGAGAAGAGGTCGGGCAGCAGCAGGGTCAGCAGCACCTGCGCCACCATGGTCACGATGTTGATGGCGAAGGCGTAGGCGAAGACGCGCCAGTGACGGCCGTCCCAGCGCAGGGTCGGGCGCACCAGGCCGTCAGGGCCCAGCAGAATGATGCGATACCAGTTCACGCCGAAGTGGGTGTAGGCGGCGAGCGGCCCGAAGAGGCCGAGCAGCAGCAGGGTCAGGACATTGGGGAAGATGAGAAACAGCACCGCCGTGATGGCGATCAGCATCAGTCCGCCGCTGGCGGCGCGCAGCAGCAGGCCCGGATTGCCGTAGGTGGCCGGGAAGGCGGCCAGCAGGGTCGCGAAGACTGGCAGGTCGGCCACCGCTTGCGGCGGCGGTTGGGGCTGGGCGTTCATCGATCCGGTCGCTGGGCCGTTACGCTTCGACGGCCGTGGGGTCGAGCTCCGCGGCGATGCGCCGGGCCGCGGCCAGCGGGTCGTCCGCCGCCGCGATGGGCCGGCCGATGACGATGTGGTCGGCCCCGGCCGCGATGGCGTCGGCCGGCGTCATGATGCGCTTCTGGTCGCCGGCGGCCGACCAGGTCGGCCGGATGCCCGGCACCACCAGCAGGAAGTCCGGCCCGCAGGCCTTGCGCAGCAGGGCGATCTCCTGCGGCGAGCAGACCACGCCGTCCAGGCCGCTTGCCTGGGCGAGGCGCGCCAGGCGCTCGACCTGCGCGCCCGGCGGGCCTTTCTGTCCGACGTCTTCCAGGTCGGCGGCGTCCAGGCTGGTCAGCACGGTCACGCCGATCACCTTGGGCCGCGCGACGCCGAGGTCCGCGGCGGCGTCGCTTGCCGCCTGCGCCGCGGCTTCCATCATTGCGCGGCCGCCCGAGGCGTGCACGTTGAGGATCTTCGGCTGCAGGCGCACCGCGGCGCGCACCGCGCCGGCCAAGGTGTTGGGGATGTCGTGGAACTTCAGGTCCAGGAAC
>DAIQBR010000207.1:0-1913 GCA_036781105.1 Kiloniellaceae bacterium | reverse complement strand
TTGCCGATCTTCACGCCGCCGACGGCGCCGCGGACCAGCCCGGCGATGCGCGCGGCCTTGTCCAGGTCCGGGGTGTCGAGGCCGACGAAGATGCGTTCGTGAGGGGCGGGTCTCGGGGTCATGGTCTCTTCCTAGCAGAGCCGGGCGCGGGCGTCATGGTCTCAAAACCTAAACCTTGGTCAGCGACTGGTGACGGCCCTCGGCCCACAGCTTGAAGTCCTTGAAGCTCTGGTCGCCGGTAGCGGTCTTCGCCAGCTGCTCGCCCATCAGGGCGCCGAACTTGAACATGTGGCCGCTGCAGCCGCCGATCAGCAGCACCGGCCCGTTGCTCTCGGTGACGAAGCGCTCGTCGGGCGCGACGGCGTAGGGGCAGACCTGGCCGCGCAGCACCTTGTAGTCGGCGAAGTCGCGCAGCAGCGGCGCGAAGGCCGCGGCCACCTCGGCGGCTTCGTTCTCGCCGAGGGGATCCAGCCTGTCGGGGTCGCCGGGACGGCGATGCTGGCCGCAGCCAAATTGAAGCTCGGTCCCGCCGGCCGGCGGCGCGGCGTAGATGTCGACCGCGTTCAGCAGGTGCACCATGACGGGCGCCTTTGCCCAGCTCTCGGCGTGGGCCTCCGGCGGCTGCATGTAGGCGACCACCTGGCGGTGCGCCACGGCACGGCGCGACAGCTCGGGGAACAGTTTGGCGGTCCAGGCGCCGGCACAGACGACGATGGACTCGGCGCTCTCGCGCTTGCCGTTCTCCAAGGTCACCGCGCCGGCCGCCGGATCGACACCGACGACACGGGCATTGTCGCGCAGCGTCACGCCGCGGCGTTTCAGATCGCGCAGCAGCGAATCGACGATGCGCGCGGCGAACAGCAGGCCGCCGGTGGTGTTGTGCAGGCCCCAGGCATTCTCCGGCACCGTCATGAAGGGGCAGAGCGCTTCGATCTGCTTGCGGTCGAGGGTTTCGTAGTCGAGGCCCAGGTGATCGAGGGTCTGGCGCGAGAGATCGGCCCAGTCGCCTTCCTCGGTCGACAGCGCCAGGCTGCCGGTCTCGGCATAGTGGGATTCGCCGAGATCGTCCCACAGGCGCTGCCAGGCCTTCAGCGCGTCCACCACCATGGCGGTGTAGCCGGGCTGGTCCGAGTAGGGCAGGCGGATCAGGCGGTGCTGGTCATAGGAGGCGCCGCCCTCGTGGGGCAGCGGGCCTTGCTCGAAGACCACTGCCTCGTGCCCGCCGCGCGACAGGGCCCAGGCCGTCGACAGTCCGACGATGCCGCCCCCGATGATGATGACTTTCATTGCCGTGGAACCTTCCTGCCGGGCACTGCGGGCGGGGAGGACGTCGCTCCCCTTGGATCGCTCGGGCGGTGCCGCGTCCTGCATAGCGCCGGGGGCCCGCGAAATCCAGTGTCCGCGTTGGCGCGCCGATCCCTCAGGCGCCGGCGAGCCAGGCGCAGAAGTCGGCTTCGCCGCGCCGGCCGGCCACCACCTCGGCCAGCGCCTCGGCGATCAGCGGGGCGAACTTGAAGCCGTGGCCGGAGAATCCGGTGAGAATCCAGGCCGCGCCGCGGCGCTCGGCGATGAAACGCTCGCCCTCGGCGACGCTGTAGAAGCAGGTGCCGACGTGGGTCACCGCGTAGTTTTCGAAGCCGGCGATGCAGCGGCCGGCGGCGGCGAGCGCCGCGGCGACGTCCTCCGGGCGGCCTTCGCGGTCGCGGTCGGGATGGCCGGTCAGGGAAAAGCTGTGGTCGCCGATCTTCATGGCGGTGCCGGCCGCCGGCGGCACGAGGTAGAAGCCCGACTCGACGCCGATGTCGAGCAGGATCGGGTGGCCGGCCCAGGCCGCGCGGGTCGCTTCCGGCGGGTCCAGGTAGGCATAGGCCTGGCGCGACGGCGTTACCCGCTGGGCGAAGTCGGCCAGCAGG
>DAIQBR010000206.1:6351-6887 GCA_036781105.1 Kiloniellaceae bacterium | reverse complement strand
CCGCCCGACCATTTCAACCCGGCCGGGCAGAACTGGGCACTGGCGCCGTTCAGCCCGCTGGGGCTGCGCGCCGCCGGCTTCCGCCCCTTCATCGAGATGCTGCGCGCCGCCATGGGGCATGCCGGCATCATCCGCATCGACCACATCCTGGGGGTGCGGCGCAGCTTCTGGGTGCCGCAAGACGGATCGCCGGGCGGCTACGTGAGCTATCCCGAGGAGGCGCTGCTGGCGCTGATCCGCCTGGAGGCCTGGCGCCAGGGCTGTGTCGTGGTCGGCGAGGACCTCGGCTCGGTGCCGCCGGGGCTGCGCGAACGCCTCGCCGAGGCGGGCCTCTTGGGCTGCGCGGTGATGCAGTTCGAGAAACACGACAGCCAGTTCAATCACCCCGGCGGCTACCGCGCGGCGACCCTGGCCAGCTTCGCGACCCACGACACGGCGACCCTGCGCGGCTGGTGGTGCGGCTGGGACATCGAGACGCGGCACGCGATCAACGGCGGCGACGATGCCGGATACCGGCAGGCGCTGGCGCGGCGCGG
>DAIQBR010000206.1:0-6261 GCA_036781105.1 Kiloniellaceae bacterium | reverse complement strand
CCTGCTGCCGGCGGGACTCGACGCGGAGAACCCGCCGCAGGAGGCGGACGACACCCTTGCCGAGGCGGTGCACCGCCTGCTGGCGCGCGCGGCCTCGTCGCTGGTCGCGGTGCAGCTGGACGATGCGCTGGGTCATGTCGCGCAGCAGAACCTGCCGGGCACCGTCGACGAGCACCCGAACTGGCGGCGGCGCTACGCCGTCGAGGCGGGCGATCTCGCCGCACAGCCCGGCCTCGCGCGCCTCGCCGAAATCTTCGCGCCCGACCCGGCCCGCGCCGAACCACCGCAGGAGATGCAGACTTGGCCGTGAAGCCCCCCGCAAGAACCGTGACGACGAAACCCATCGAAGGACAGAAGCCCGGCACCTCGGGCCTGCGCAAGCAGACCCGCGTCTTCATGCAGCCGGGCTACCTGGAGAACTACGTGCAGGCGATCTTCGACGTAATCGGTAGTCCGGGCGGCGGCGTGAAAGGCAAGACGCTGACGCTGGGCGGCGACGGGCGCTATTTCAACAAGCGGGCGATCCAGACCATTCTGAAAATGGCGGCGGCGAACGGCGCGGCGAAAGTGCTGGTGGGACAGGACGGCATCCTCTCGACGCCGGCGGCCTCGGCGGTGATCCGCCAGGAGAAGACCGACGGCGGCCTGATCCTCTCGGCGAGCCACAACCCGGCGGGCGAAGACGGCGACTTCGGCCTGAAGTACAACATCCCGGCAGGCGGCCCGGCACCGGAAGGCATCACCGAGGCGATCTACAAGCGCACGGCGGAGATCACCGAATACCGCATCGTCGAGGCCGATGACGTCGACCTGTCGAAGCCTGGCGCGACGGCGCTGGCGGGCATGGCGGTGCAGGTCATCGATCCCGTCGCGATCTACGCCGGGGTGATGCGCGGCCTGTTCGACTTCGCGGCGATCCGCAAGCTGTTCAAGAGCGGCTTCACCCTCACCTTCGACGCCATGCACGCGGTGACCGGGCCCTACGCGAAAAAGATTCTGGAAGAGGAACTGGGCGCGCCCGCGGGCAGCGTGGTGAACGCGGTGCCGCTGCCCGACTTCGGCGGCGGCCATCCCGACCCCAACCCGGTCTGGGCCAAGCCGCTGGTCGAGCTGATGATGGGTGAAGAGGCGCCGGACTTCGCGGCGGCCTCCGACGGCGACGGCGACCGCAACATGATCCTGGGGCGCGGCCTCTACGTGACGCCGTCGGACAGCCTGGCGGTGCTGGCCGCCAACGCCAGCTGCGCGCCGGGCTACGCCAAGGGCATCGCCGGGATCGCGCGCTCCATGCCGACCAGCCGCGCCGCCGACCGCGTGGCCGAGAAGCTGGGCGTGACCTGCTACGAGACGCCGACCGGCTGGAAGTTCTTCGGCACCCTCTTGGACGCCGGGCTGGTGACGCTCTGCGGCGAGGAGAGCGCCGGCACCGGCTCCGACCACGTGCGCGAGAAGGACGGCCTCTGGGCGGTGCTCTTGTGGCTGAACATCCTGGCGGTGAAGAAGATGTCGGTCGCCGAGATCATGCAGGCGCACTGGAAGAGTTACGGGCGCGACTACTACACCCGCCACGACTACGAAGGCGTCGACAAGGCCGCGGCGGAAAAGCTGATGGACGAGCTGCGCGCCAGGCTCGCCACGCTGCCGGGCACCAAGGCGGGCGGCCTGACGGTGAGCGCCGCCGATGACTTCGCCTATACAGATCCCGTCGACGGCTCGACGGCCAAGGCCCAGGGCATCCGGATTTTCTTCCAAGAAGGCGCGCGCGCGGTGCTGCGGCTGTCGGGCACCGGCACGGTGGGGGCGACCCTGCGCGTCTACCTCGAGCGCTTCGAGGACGACCCCGCGAAGCTGGACCAGGACCCGCAGGCGGCGCTGCAGGGCGTCATCGCGGCGGCCGGCGAGCTGGCGGGCATCGCCGGGCGTCTGGATAGAAACGCGCCCGACGTGCGCACCTGACGGATAGTTAAATCAACGGGAAGAATTTGCGTGAAACGAGGGAAAACAGCATGCTGCAGACCGTGAGAGGCCCGGCAGCCAGAGCTCCAGGCAGAACGGGGACCGGAACCATGCAGGGTGAGCAGCAGACACGCGGCGGCGACCAGCTGGGCCTGCGCGCCTACAACAAGCGCATGATCCTGAACCTGATCCGCCAGCACGGCGCGCTGCCCAAGGCGGAGATCGCGCGGCTGACCGGGCTTTCAGCGCAGGCGGTCTCGGTGATCGTGAACGCGCTCTTGAAGGAAAAGCTGGTGCGCAAGGAAAAGAAGGTGCGCGGCAAGGTCGGCCAGCCGCACACCCCCATCGCGCTGAACGCCAACGGCGTGCTGTCGCTGGGCGTGAAGATCGGCCGGCGCAGCCTGGAACTGATGCTGGTGAACTTCCACGGCCAGGCCGTCGCCTACGAGGTCTTCGGCTACCCGGCGCCGCGCCGCGCCAAGATCGAGGCGCTGCTGCGCCGCGAGGTGGCCGACCTGCTGAACGGTCTCGACGGCGAGCTGCGCGGGCGCCTGCTCGGCATCGGCGTCGCCATGCCCGGCCAGATCTCCGGCTGGACCGACGTGCTGGGCCTCGACCCGGCCGAACTGATGGACTGGGACGAGGCCGACGTCGCGGCGCTGCTGAACGAGATCTCGGGTCTGCCGGTCGAGATCTACAACGACGCCACGGCGGCCTGCGCGGCGGAGATGGTGCTGGGCGGCGCCGTCACCCATTCCTCCGCGCTCTACATCTACGTCGGCACCTTCATCGGCGGCGGCGTGGTGATCAACGGCCAGCTCTTCGAAGGCGCCCAGGGCAACGCCGGCGCGCTGTGTTCCATGCCGGTGGCCGCCGGCAAAGAAAACGGCCCGGAGCAGCTGATCCGCCACGCCTCGCTCTACAGCCTGGAAAACCGGCTGCAGGCGGCGGGCCTGGCGGAGGGCAAGATGATCGCCGAGCTGCTGCGCGCGCCCGAGTGCGCGGCGGCCTTCGCGGCCTGGTGCAAAAGCGCGGCGCCGGCCATCGCGCAGGCGATCGCCGCGGCGGTCAGCGTCATCGACTTCGAGGGCGTGGTGATCGACGCCATGCTGCAGCCGCCGCAGCGCGCCCTGCTGGTCGCCGAGGTGGCGGCGGCGCTGCAGGCGCTGGACCTGACCGGCACCAGCCCGGTGGCCCTCAGCGAAGGCAGCATCGGCCCCAAGGCGCGGGTCTGCGGCGCCGCCATCCTGCCGCTGATCCGCCAGTTCTCCCCCGACCAGCAACTGCTGGTGAAGAAGGTGGCGACCGCGGCCTGACCGCCGCTCCCGCGCCACCCTGCCGAACCATGCCATGAAGGATTCCATGCTGACCGATCCCATCGCCCTGCAACCCGACAGCCGCCCCGACCCCCAGGCGCTGCGCCAGTCGATCGAGTATCACCTGCGCTACACGACGGGGAAGAATCCGGGCGCGGCGACGCTGACCGACTGGCGCCTGGCGGTGTCGCGCGCGATCCGCGACCTCGTCATCGCGCCGTGGTTCGAGACCACCGAGCGCATCCGCGCCGGCCGGCCCAAGCGGGTCTGCTACCTCTCCATGGAGTTCCTCATCGGCCGCCTGCTGGAGGACGCCATCGACAACCTCGGCCTGGCCGAGACCGTGCACAAGGTGGTCGCCGAGTTCGACGTCGACTACGCGGCGCTCTTGACCGACGAGCCCGACGCGGCGCTGGGCAACGGCGGCCTGGGCCGCCTTGCCGCCTGCTTCCTCGATTCCATGTCGACCGTGGGCCTGCCCGCCCACGGCTACGGCATCCGCTACAACCACGGCCTGTTCCGCCAGTCCTTCGAGAACGGCTGGCAGACCGAGGAGGCGGAGGACTGGCTGCGCCAGATCCACCCCTGGGAGTTCGAGCGCCCGGAGACGCAGTACCGCATCTCCTTCGGCGGCGAGCTGCGCCGCGAGGACGGCCGCCACCTGTGGTGCCCGGCGGAGACCGTGCTGGCCATGGGCTATGACACGCCGGTGCCGGGCTGGCGCGGGCGCTGGGCCAACACCCTGCGCCTGTGGTCGGCCAAAGCCGAGCGCGAGTTCGACCTGGAGCCCTTCAACAGGGGCGACCACCTGGCCGCCGCCGCGCCCTCCGTCCTGGCCGAGACCATCAGCCGCGTGCTCTACCCCGACGACACCACCGAGCAGGGCAAGACGCTGCGCCTGAAGCAGGAGTACTTCTTCACCGCCGCCTCGCTGGCCGACATCCTGCGCCGCTTCCTGGCACACCACGACACGGACGTCACCAGGCTGCCGGACTTCATCGCCATCCAGCTGAACGACACCCATCCGGCGATCGCCTTTCCCGAGCTGATCCGCCTGCTGGTCGACGTGCACGACCAGCCCTTCGCCACCGCCTTCGAGACCGCGCGCCACTGCCTGCACTACACCAACCACACCCTGCTGCCGGAGGCGCTGGAGCGCTGGCCGGTGGACCTCATGACGCGGGTGCTGCCGCGCCACATGGAGCTGATCGAGCAGATCGACGACTTCCACGCCAAGTCGGTGCGCCGCCCGGAGAGCGTGAAGATCGTCGACAACGGCGAGGTGCGCATGGGCGACCTGGCCTTCATCGGCGCCCGGCGGGTGAACGGCGTCTCCGCCCTGCACACCGGGCTGATGAAGCAGACGGTGTTCAAGGATCTGAACGCCCTGCACCCCGAGCGCATCGTGAACCAGACCAACGGGGTGACGCCCCGGCGCTGGATCTACAACTGCAACCCGGACCTGCGCGGCCTCCTGAACGACAGCCTGGGCGAGGACTGGGTGGTCGACCTGGAGCGCCTGCAAGGGCTGGTGCCGCTGGCCGAGGACGCCGACTTCCGCCGCCGCTTCGCCACCGCCAAGCGCGACGCGAAACTGCAGCTCGTCGGGCAGCTGAACAACCTGATGGGCGTCTCGCTGAACCCCGATGCCATGTTCGACATCCAGATCAAGCGCATCCACGAGTACAAGAGACAGCTGCTGAACATCCTGCAGTGCGCCGCGCAGTGGAACGCGATCCGCAGGAACCCGGAGCAGGACTGGGTGCCGCGGGTGAAGATCTTCGGCGGCAAGGCGGCGCCGGGCTATGCCATGGCCAAGCAGGTCATCAAGCTGATCAACGACATCGGCGCGACCATCAATGCCGACCCGGCGATGGAAGGCCGCCTGCAGGTGGTCTACCCGCCGAACTACAACGTCTCCATGGCCGAGCTGCTGATCCCGGCGGCCGATCTCTCCGAACAGATCTCCACCGCCGGCATGGAGGCCTCGGGCACCGGCAACATGAAGCTGTCGATGAACGGCGCGCTGACCATCGGCACCCTGGACGGCGCCAACGTGGAGATCGCCGAGGCTGTCGGGCGCGACAACATCTTCATCTTCGGGCTGACCGCCGGGGAGGTCGCCGCCACGCGCGAAGCGGGCTATGACCCCGGCCCGGCCATCGCGGCCGATCCCGCCCTGGCCGAGGTGCTGGAGCAGCTCGCCTCGGGCGTCTTCTCGCCCGACGATCCGCAGCGCTTCGTGGGGCTGGTCGAGGCGCTGCGCCACCACGACTGGTTCATGGTGACGGCGGACTTCACCGCCTACGCCAAGGCACAAGACGCCGTCGACGCCGCCTGGCGCGATCCCGAGGCCTGGACGCGCAAGGCGGTGCTGAACACCGCCAACATGGGCTGGTTCTCCAGCGACCGCACGATCCGCGGCTACGCCCGCGACATCTGGAACGCGGAGCCCACGTTTTAGGGCCCACCTTCTGAAGGAGGCGACGAAGCGGCATGGCCAAGCCGACTGGCACAACACCGCCCCGCACGCCGCCGGGATCGCTGCACGACCCGGGACAGGACGAGGCCCTGGCCGCCGGGCGGCACGGCACGCCCTTCGGCTACCTGGGCGTCCATCCGCTGGGGGGCGGGCGGTACGTGCTGCGCGTGTTCCGCCCGGGCGCCGAGACGGCGGCGCTGCTGTGCGAAGACGGCGCCGAGATTGCGCTCGACCCGGTCGGCCACGACCTCTTCGTCGCCGTGCTGGAACGCGACCCGGGCGCCTACCGCCTGCGCCTGACCTCTGAAGGCGGGGGCGAGGGCGCGACCTGGGAGGAGCACGACCCCTACCGCTTCGCCCCGGTGCTGGGCGAGATGGACGAGCACTTCATCGGCGAAGGCTCGCACCTGGGGCTGTGGCGCGTGCTGGGCGCGCACCCGATGACGCACCAGAGCGTCGAGGGCACCCACTTCGCGGTCTGGGCGCCCTCGGCGCAACGGGTCTCGG
>DAIQBR010000205.1:0-6898 GCA_036781105.1 Kiloniellaceae bacterium | reverse complement strand
GTGGGCCGGGTTGAAGGATCCGCCAAGCAGGCCGATGCGCGCGCCCGGCGGCGGCAGCCGGCCGTCCAGGGCGGCGCCGAGCGCGGCCGGCGTCAGGCTGGGCAGGCGCCTGGCCATCGCCCTAAGCGGCGCTGTCACGCGGCATACGGCCTTCTTCCACCGCGTGGCAGGAAACCAGGCTGCCTTGCGCGGGCAGCATCTGCGGCGCCTCCACCCGGCAGCGCTCGTTGGCGAAGGGGCAGCGCGGGTTGAAGGTGCAGCCCGGCGGCGGGTTCAGCGGCGAGGGCAGTTCGCCGGTCAGCTTGATGCGCTGGCGCCGCTGGCCCGGATCGGCCTTCGGCGTCGCCGACAGCAGGGCCTGGGTGTAGGGGTGCTGCGGGTTGGCGAAGATCGTCTCGCGCGGCCCCTGCTCGACCGGGTGGCCGAGGTACATGACGATGACCTCGTCGGCGACGTGGCGCACCACGCTGAGGTCGTGGGAGATGAAGAGGTAGGCGAGGTCGAACTCCTGCTGCAGATCCGACAACAGGTTCAGCACCTGGGCCTGGATCGACACGTCCAGCGCCGACACCGGCTCGTCGAGGACCACGATGTCGGGGTTCAGCATCAGGGCGCGGGCGATGGCGATGCGCTGGCGCTGGCCGCCGGAGAACATATGCGGATAGCGCTCGTAGTGCTCGGGCCTGAGACCGACCCGGGCCATCATGGCTTCCGCCGCCGCGCGCCGCTCGGCCGCGCTCATCTTCCTGTTGATGATCAGCGGCTCTTCCAGGATGGTGCCGACCTTCTGGCGCGGGTTCAGCGAGCCGTAGGGATCCTGAAAGACGATCTGCACCGACTGGCGCAGCGCGCGCAGCGACTCGCCCTTGGCCTTCACCACGTCGACCTTGCCGAGGGTGAGTTCGCCGGCGGTCGGCTTCTCGATCAGGGTGACCATGCGGGCCAGGGTCGACTTGCCGCAGCCGGACTCGCCGACCACCGCCAGGGTCTTGCCGGCGGTCAGCGTGAAGCTGGCGCCGTCGACCGCCTTCACCGTGGCGGCGCTGGAGAACAGGCCGCCGCCGACGTTGTAGTAGCGCTTGAGATCGCGCGCCGCCATCACCTGACGTCCGCTGCCTGCGTTCATGCCGGCTCTCCCACGTTCTCGGGATGCCCCTGCGGGACTCCGCCCTTCAGCGCGTAGTGGCAGCGCACGCCGGGCAGCGGCGGATCGTCCATGCGCGGTTCCTCGCGCCGGCAGCGCTCGGTGGCAAAGCGGCAGCGCGGGTTGAACAGGCAACCCTCCGGCCGGTCGAGCTGGCCGGGGACCACGCCGGGAATCGAGGGCAGCCGCTTGCTGGTGGCGCGCTCCGGCAGGGCGGCCAGCAGAGCCGCCGTGTAAGGATGGTGCGGGTCGGCGAAGAGGCCCTCGACGGTCTGCTTCTCCACCTGCTGGCCGGCGTACTGCACCACCACGCGCTCGGCGGTCTCCGCCACCACGCCCATGTCGTGGGTGATCAGCACCAGGGCCATGCCGCGCTCGCGCTGCAGTTCGACCAGCAGCTCCAGGATCTGCGCCTGGATGGTCACGTCCAGCGCGGTGGTCGGTTCGTCGGCGATCAGCAGGCGCGGGTTGCAGGCGATCGCCATGGCGATCATCACGCGCTGGTTCATGCCGCCGGACATCTGGTGGGGAAAGGCCGAGAGCCGCGTGTCGGGGGCCGGGATGCCGACCAGGTCGAGCAGCTCGATGGCGCGGCGGCGATGCTCGCGGCGGCTGCCGCCGAGATGGGTCTTCAGCGACTCGGTGATCTGGAAGCCCACGGTGAAGCAGGGGTTCAGCGAGGTCATCGGCTCCTGGAAGATCATCGCCATTTCCTTGCCGATGATCTGGCGCCGCGCCCTGGCGCTGAGCGTCATCAGGTCGCGGCCGGCGAAGGCGAGGCGGTCGGCCGTCACGTTGGCGGTCCAGGGCAGCAGGCCCATGAGCGCCAGCATGGAGACCGACTTGCCGGAGCCGGACTCGCCGACGATGGCGACCAGATCGCCCTCGTCGACGTCGAGATCGACACCGTCGACGGCGCGGAACAGGCCGTGCGCGGTCTGGAAATCGACCGAAAGATTGCGGATCTCGAGCAGACTCATGGCAACCTCATGAGCGCTTCATCTTGGGGTCCAGCGCGTCGCGCAGCCCGTCGCCGAAGAGGTTGATCGCCAGCACGCTGACGAGGATGGCAAGGCCCGGGAAGGTCACCACCCACCAGGCGCGGGTGATGAACTCGCGGGAGTCCGCCAGCATGGCCCCCCACTCCGGCGTCGGCGGCTGCGCGCCCTGGCCGAGGAAGCCGAGCGCAGCGGCATCCAGGATGGCGGTGGAGAAGCTGAGCGTGGCCTGGACGATGAGCGGCGCCATGCAGTTGGGCAGCACGGTGACGAACATCAGGCGCGGCAGGCGCGCGCCGGCAACCCGCGCGGAGGTCACGTAGTCGCGCGTAGTCTCTGAGACCACTGAGGCACGGGTCAGGCGCACGAAGTGCGGCAGGACGACCACCGAGACGGCGATCATGGCGTTGGTCAGGCTCGGGCCCAGCAGCGTCACCAGCACCAGGGCCAGCAGGATGGAGGGAAAGGCGAGGATGATGTCCATCAGCCGCATGATCATGGTCTCGACGAAGCCGCGGAAGAAACCCGCGACGAGACCAAGAGTGATGCCGATGCTGAAGGCGATGGTGATGACGATGGCACCGACGTAGAGCGAGTAGCGCGCGCCGTGAATGAGGCGCGAGAGCATGTCGCGGCCGACGGCGTCGGTGCCCAGGATGAATTCCCAGCTGCCGCCCTCCATCCAGACCGGCGGCACCAGGAAGGCGTTGCGGTCCTGCACGATGGGCGAATAGGGAGAAATCACGTCGGCGAAGATCGCCAGCAGGACAAGCGCGACAATGACGCAGAGCCCGGCGACGGCGCCGTTGTTTTCCGAGAAGTAGTGCCAGAACTCGCGCAGGCGCTCTGCGCGCAGGTTGCGCCGGGCGGCGGGGACTTGCAGGCTCTGGTCGCTGGTTGCCATGCCGTTGTCTTTGCTTTCGGGCCTAGCGCTGATGCCGGATGCGCGGGTTGATGAGGCCGTAGAGCAGCTCCACGGAGATGTTCACGATCATCACGATGATGCCAATCAGGAAGAGACCGCCCTGCACGGAGGGATAGTCCCGCCGCGAGATGGAATCGACCATCCACTTGCCGATGCCCGGCCAGGCGAAAATGGTTTCGGTGAGAATGGCGCCGGCCAGCAGCACACCGACCGAAAGCCCGATCACGGTGACCACGGGGATCAGCGCATTGCGCAGCGCATGCAGGCCGATGATCCGCCAGGGCGGCAGTCCCTTGGCGCGCGCCGTGCGCACATAGTCCTCGCCCAGCACCTCCAGCATGGCCGAGCGGGTCTGCCGCGCGAAGACCGCCAGCGGAATGGTGCCCAGGGCGATGGAAGGCAGGATGAGATGGCGCAGCGCCGACCAGAAGGCGCCCTTCTCACCGGACAGCAGGCTGTCGATCAGCATGAACCCGGTTGGCGTCGGAAAGTAATAAAGAATGTCGATGCGCCCGGACACCGGCGTCCAAGACAGGGGTGGGGTCGAGAAGACAATGATCAGGATGAGCGCCCACCAGAAGATCGGCATGGAATAGCCGGTCAGTGCGACACCCATGAAGGTGTGATCGAACCAGGAGCCACGTTTCACCGCAGCTATGATGCCGGCCGGCAGACCGAGCACCACTGCAAAGACGATGGCGCAGATGGAGAGCTCCACGGTCGCCGGGAACAGCGTAAAGAACTCCTGCAGCACCGGCTGCTTGGTCACCACCGACTTGCCCAGGTCGCCCTGCAGGATGTCCGCGACGTAGTAGAAGTACTGCTGCCAGATCGGCTTGTCGTAGCCGAACAGCGTCATCAGCTCGGCATGACGTTCCGGCGTCACGCCGCGTTCGCCCGCCAGCAGGGTCACCGGGTCGCCCGGCAGCAGCCGGATGAAGGCGAAGGACAGCACGGTAATCCCGATGAAGGTCGGGATCAGCTGGGTGAGCTTGGTGATGAGGAAGCGGAACATGGCGGTGAAGGACTTCCCGCTGAAGTGCGAACGGGAGGAGCCGCCGGCTCCTCCCGTCCTTTACGCGCTGGCGCGCTCTCGGCTTACTCCTCGATGTCGACGCCGTAGAAGACGTGGCCACCGAAGGGATCGATCTTGAAGTTCTTCACTTCCTTGCGCACCGGCTTGAACACCACGGAGTGCGCGATGGTTGCCCAGGGGGCCTGCTCCTTGAACACGATCTGAGCCTGCTTGTAGAGCTCGGCCCGCTTGTCGTTGTCGCTGACCACCTTGGCCTGCTGGATCAGATCCTCGAAGGGCTTGTGGCACCACTGCGCGCGGTTCGATCCGCCGACGCCGTCGCAACCCAGCAGCACCGCCAGGAAGTTGTCCGGATCGCCGTTGTCGCCGGTCCAGCCCAGCAGCACGGCACCGTCGCGGTTCTTGTCCTTGGACCGCTCCAGGTACTCGCCCCACTCGTAGGTGACGATGTCCGCCTCGACGCCGACCTTGGCCCAGTCGGCCTGGATCAGCTCGGCCATGCGGCGGGCGTTGGGGTTGTAGGGGCGCTGCACCGGCATCGCCCAGACGGACGTCTTCAGGTTGGTGACGCCGGCTTCTTCCAGCAGCGCCTTGGCGGCGTCCGGATTGTAGGCGTCGTCGACCGTCGTCTCGTTGTACGACCAGATGGTCGGCGGAATCGGGTTCTTGGCGACCTTGCCGGCACCCTGGAACACGCCGTCGATGATGGCCTGCTTGTTGATGGCCATATTGAGGGCCTTGCGCACCGCCGGGTTGTCGAACGGCGGCTTCTGGGTGTTGTAGGCCAGATAGCCGACGTTGAGGCCTTCCTGCTGCATCAGGTTGATGTCCGGATCCTTGGACATGGCTTCGATGTCAGCCGGGTTCGGATAGGGCATGACGTGGCATTCGCCGGCCTTCAGCTTCTGATAGCGCACGCTGGCGTCCGGCGTGATGGCGAAGATCAGGTTGTCGATCGCCGCCTTGCCGCGGAAGTAGTCCGGGTGCGCCGTGTAGCGGATGACGGCGTCCTTCTGGTAGGCCTGCACCTGGAAAGGACCGGTGCCGACCGGCTCCAGGTCGAGCTTCTCCGGCGTGCCGGCCGCCTGCAGCTGATCGGCGTATTCGGCCGAATGGATCGAAGCGAAGTCCATCGCCAGGTTGGCGATCATCGGCGCCTCGGGCCGGTTCAGCACGAACTTCACGGTGTAGTCGTCGACCTTCACGATGTCCTTGATCAGGTCGGGCATCGACATGCCGTTGAAGTACTCGTAAGAGCCGCCGGAGACCGTGTGGTAGGGGTGGTTCTTGTCCCACTGGCGGGCGAAGGAGAACACCACGTCGTCGGCGTTGAAGTCACGGCTCGGCGTGAAGTTCGCGGTGGTCTGGAACTTGACACCCTTGCGCAGGTGGAAGGTGTACTCCTGGCCGTCGTCGGAGACCTCCCACGACTCGGCAAGGCCCGGCTCGATGTTGGTGGTGCCGGTGGTGAACTCGACCAGCTTGTTGAACACCTGACGCGAGGAAGCGTCGAAGGTGGTGCCGGCGGTGTACAGCGCGGGGTTGAAGCCCTCGGGGCTGCCTTCGGAGCAGAAGACCAGGGTCTTCGCCTCGACGGCGGTCGTTACGCCCATGGCCAAGACGAGGCCGAGCGCGGTTGTGCTAAGCGTTTTGTTCATTTGTATGTCTCCCTGCAGTGGCCGTTCGTGGCCCACTGTTCTTTAGCGGCTATGGCGCGATATCGCGCCGCCTTTGGTTTTGCAAGCTAAATAGCGGCACAATCATATGTCAACGAACAAGCGGTCGGGAGCGGGCCGGGTGCCATCACCTTTGGCGTCGTTGCCCGGCGGATCCCGCCTCCACGGCCGCGTTCAGGGACGGGTCTGCCCCCGGCCCTGCACCTTGTACTTGTAGCTGGTGAGCTGTTCGGCGCCCACCGGGCCGCGGGCATGCAACTTTCCGGTGGAAATGCCGATTTCCGCTCCCATACCGAATTCTCCCCCATCGGCGAACTGAGTCGAGGCGTTGTGCATCACGATTCCGGCATCGACCTCGTTCAGGAAGCGCGCCGCGGCCGCCGCGTCTTCGGTAATGATGGCCTCGGTGTGGTGCGAGCCGTGGCGGTTGATGTGGTCGATCGCTTCGTCCAGGCCCGCGACCACCTTCACCGCGATGATGGGGGCCAGATACTCGGTCTCCCAGTCCGCCTCGGTTGCCGCCTCGGCCTCCGGCATGATGCGGCGCACGGTCGCGTCGCCGCGAATGGCGCAGCCGGCGGCCGCCAGGGCCCGCAGCAGGTCCGGCAGCTGGGTCTCGGCCAGGGCACGGTCCACCAGCAGGGTCTCGGTCGCCCCGCAGATGCCGGTGCGGCGCATCTTGGCGTTAACCACGATGTCGCGTGCCATGTCCGGGTCGGCGCCGGCATGGACGTAGCTGTGGACCATGCCGTCCAGGTGGGAGAACACCGGAATCCGGCTTTCCCGCTGCACCCGCTCGATCAGGCCGCGCCCGCCGCGCGGCACGATGACGTCGACGAAATCGCTCATGGTGAGGAGAATCCCCACCGCGGCGCGGTCGGTGGTGGGGATGCGCTGGATCGCGGCGGCCGGCAGCCCGGCCTCGGTGAGCCCGGTCTGCAGGCAGTCCAGGATGGCGCTGGCGGAATGGAAACTCTCCGAGCCGCCGCGCAGGATGGCGGCGTTGCCCGCCTTCAGGCACAGCGCGCCGGCGTCGGCGGTCACGTTCGGGCGGCTCTCGTAGATGATGCCGATGACGCCCAGGGGCACCGAGACGCGGGCGATCTTCAGGCCGTTGGG
>DAIQBR010000204.1:4424-6900 GCA_036781105.1 Kiloniellaceae bacterium | reverse complement strand
GCCAGGATTCCGCCGATCACCATGGAAGCAACGCCATCCAGCATCGGCAGGTCGAGCAACTGGCCGAGCAAAATCCCGACGAAGGCGACGATGAGGCCCAGCATGGCCGCTGTGTCCTCGAGCAGCACGGTGAAGATCGAGGGGTCCTTGCTGGCCTGGATCGCCTTCAGATAGCCGCGCTCGCCCTTGGTCTTATTGAACTCCCGGTAGGCAACCCACCAGGCGCCCGCCTCGAAGACCATGGCAAGGCTGAGAACGATGTAGTTTACGTAGGCGTTGGAGACAGGATGGGGATCACGCAGCTTGTCGACGCCCTCATAGAAGGAAATCCCCGAGCCGACGGCAAAAATGAGGATCGCCACCACGAAGGCCCAGAAATAGATTTCCTTGCCGTAGCCGAAGGGATGCCGCTCGTCGGCGGGGCGCGCCGCACGCTTCAGGCCAAACAGCAGCAAGGCCTGATTGCCGGTGTCGACCGCCGAATGGATGCCCTCGGAGAACATCGCCGAACTGCCGGTGAAGGCGGCGGCGCCGAACTTGGTGACGGCAATCAGCGAGTTGCCGGCCAGAGCGGCGATAATCACCTTTTTGGATCCGTGAGCGGCCATGTCGCCCCTTTCGCTGCGGATTGGCTCCCCGGCGGGCCGCCCTGGTGACGACCATATCCGAGGGAAAAGCGCTAGGGAAATGATCTATCAAGGTTTTCTCGGGCATGCTGAAGCCCCCGAGGCCGGGCAAAGGCCACGAGCATCCGGCGGGGCAAAGGCGGTATAAGGGGTCATGAAAGCGATTCGGCGCGTCCTGACAATCGTCCTGGGAGGTCTGCTGATCGTCGCCGTCCTGGTGATCGGCGGCGGCTATCTCTGGCTGCGCGGTTCCCTGCCGAAAACCGAGGGTGAAGTGCGCATCGCGGCGCTGGAGGCGCCGGTGACGGTCCGCCGCAACAGCGACGGCATGGTGCGCATCCAGGCCGCCAACGAGACCGACCTGTACCGTGCGCTCGGTTTCGTGCACGCCCAGGAGCGCCTGTGGCAGATGGATTTCATGCGGCGCACCGCCTCCGGCAGGCTGTCCGAGGTGATGGGCAGTGCCACCCTCGGGCTCGACCGCTTCTTCCGTACGCTCGGCCTGCGCCAGCTCGCCGAAGCCAACCTCCAGCACCTCTCGGAGGAAACCAAGTCGGCGCTGCAGGCCTATGCCGAAGGCGTGAACGCCTTCCTGGCGACCCGCAGCGGGCCGCTGCCGCTGGAATTCCAGATCCTGCGCTATGAGCCGGAGCCCTGGTCGCCCAGCGACTCCCTGCTGTGGGGCCGGCTCATGGCGCTGCGTCTGTCGGAGAACTGGCGCGACGAACTGAGCCGCGCGCGCCTCGCCGGCCGTTTCAGCCCGCAGCAGATCGCCCAGCTGTGGCCCGCCTACCCGGCCGACGCGCCGGTCACCATCGCGCAGCTCGACGAACTGATCGACGAAAGCGTGGCCACCCAGCTGGCCAACCTGCTGCCGCCGTCCCTCGCGCCGAGCGGCGCCTCCAACATCTGGGTGCTGGGCGGCAAGCGGACCGCCAGCGGCAGCCCGATCCTGGCCAACGATCCACACCTGCCGCTCGAAGCACCGGGCACCTGGTTCCTCGCCCGCCTGGAAGCACCGGGCCTGACGCTGACGGGCGCCACGGCACCGGGCGTGCCTTTCCTGCTGCTCGGCCATAACCAGAGCGTCGCCTGGGGTCTCACCACCACCCATAGCGACACCCAGGATTTCTTCATCGAGCGGCTCTCGCCGGACGATCCCAATGCCTACCTCACCCCGGAAGGCAGCGAGCCCTTCACCGTGCGCGACGAGTTCATCCGTATCAGCGGCGGCGAATCCCTGCGGCTGATCGTGCGCGAGACCCGCCACGGCCCGGTGCTGAGCGACGTGGTTCCCGAGGGGTCGAGCGAGACCGGCGCCGTCCTGGCGCTGTCCTGGCCGGCGCTGCGGCCCGACGACGGCACGGCCGATGCATTCTACCGCATGAACCATGCCGACAGCGCCGTGGCCTTCCGCGAGGCCCTGCGCCAGTTCCACGCGCCGCAGCAGAACGTCGTCTTCGCCGACATCGCCGGCAACATCGGCTTCATGGCGCCGGCCCGCGTGCCGGTGCGGCGCACCGGAAACGGCCAGCATCCGGTCCCCGGCTGGAGCGGCGAATTCGATTGGATCGGCTTCGTGCCCTTCGAGGAGCTGCCGTCGTCGAGCAATCCGCGCAGCGGCCTCATCGTCAACGCCAACAACAAGATCGTGGCCGACAAATTCCCCCACCTGATCGCGGTGGACTGGCCGCCCCCATACCGGGCCGAACGGCTCCAAGAGGTTCTGGCCGACACCGCCGGGCGCCACCGCATCGTCGACTCGGTGATCCTGCAGCAGGACATCCTTGCCAACGCCGCCGACCGCATCCTGCCGCGCCTGCTCTCGCTGGAGCCGACGGAGGCGCGGG
>DAIQBR010000204.1:0-4378 GCA_036781105.1 Kiloniellaceae bacterium | reverse complement strand
CCCGCCTGCGCGCCTGGGACCGCCAGATGCACCGCAACGCCGCCGAGCCGCTGATCCTGCAGGCCTGGGTCTGGGCCCTGGGCCGGTCCATTCTCGCCGACGAACTGGGCGCCAACTACCTGGAGTTTCTCGACGGCGGCATCTACACGGTTCAGCGCCTCATCGCCGAAGACAGTATCTGGTGCGACGACACCACCACCAGCGAGACCGAGGACTGCGACGCCCAGATCGCGCGCGCCCTGGACATGGCGCTGACGCAGCTCAGCGAGCGCTTCGGCAGCGACATGAGCGACTGGCGCTGGGGCAAGGCCCACGTCGCCCGCTTCAGCCACCCGCTGCTGAGCCGCGTGCCGGTGCTGCGTGATCTCTTCACCTACAGCGTGGAGGCCGACGGGGGCAACGACACAGTAAACCGCGCCTCGCCCCGGCTCGGCGGCAGCCCCGAGACCCTCTTCGAGGACGTCCACGGCGCCGGCTACCGCGCCGTCTATGACCTGGAAGACCTCAACCGCTCGCGCTTCATGATCGCGACCGGCCAGGCCGGCAACCCGCTCTCGTCTCTCTACGGCAGCCTGGCCCTGCGCTGGCGCGACGGCCAGACGGTGTCGCTGGCTCCCGAAACCTGGGCGGTGGCAGAACAGCTAAGCTTGCTGCCTGCCCAAAAATAGCCAAGCATCGCGACTGACGACGCCGCCCCGGAAAGCACGAAGGGGCGCCAGCTTGGGGGAGACCGCCTTGACCACGACCATCGACGACATCCGCGCGGCCGCCGAACGCCTCGAGGGGCAGGTCATCCGTACTCCCCTGGTGCAGGCCGCCCGCATGTCCGAGGTACTCGGCTGCGAGCTGTTCCTGAAGCTGGAGAACCTGCAGCGCACCGGCTCGTTCAAGGACCGCGGCGCTTTCAACCGCCTGTCGCAGCTGTCACCCGAGGAAGCGCGGCGCGGTGTGATCGCCATGTCGGCGGGCAACCACGCCCAGGGCGGTGCCTATCATGCCCAGCGCCTCGGCATCCCGGCGACCATCGTGATGCCGGAGTTCGCCCCCTTCTCCAAGGTCGAGCGCACCAAGGCTTTCGGCGCACACGTCGTCCTGACCGGCGACACCCTGGATGCCTCCGCCCAGGCGGCGCGGCAGATCGCCGAGGAAAAAGGCTTCACCTTCGTCCATCCCTACGACGACCCCCATGTCATCGCCGGCCAGGGCACCATCGGCCTGGAAATCCTGGCCGACCTGCCCGACGTCGATACCATCGTGGTGCCGATCGGCGGCGGCGGCCTGATCTCCGGCATCTCGCTGGCCGCCAAGGACGCCAACCCCGACATCCACATGATCGGCGTCGAGACCGAGCTCTATCCCTCCATGCTGAACGCCCTCAAGGGGCGCGGCGAGCTGCCCGGCGGCAGCAGCCTGGCCGACGGCATCGCGGTGAAGAACCCCGGCAAGCTCACCCGCGAAATCATCGCCCGGCTGGTCGAAGACATCGCGATCGTGCCGGAAGTCTCCATCGAGACCGCCATCACCCGCCTGGTGGAAGAGCAGAAAATCGTTGCCGAGGGCGCCGGCGCCGCCGGGGTTGCCGCCATCCTGAACGAGCCGGAGCGCTTCGCCGGGCGTAAGGTCGCCACGGTGATCTGCGGCGGCAACATTGACGTGCGGCTGCTCTCCGGCGTGCTGGCGCGCGGCCTGGTGCGCGACGGCCGCATGGTGCGCCTGCGCATCGGCATCGTCGACCAGCCCGGTGTCCTGGCCAAGATCGCCGACGTGATCGGACGCAGCAGCGCCAACATCATCGAGGTCTACCATCAGCGCCTGTTCTACGACGTCCCGGCCAAGCGCGCCGACGTCGACGTGGTGCTGGAAACGCGCAACGCAGACCACGTGAAGGAAATCATCACCAGCCTGGAAGAGCACGGCTTCCCGACCCGGGTGCTCTCGGCCCACTCCGCCGTCGGCGCCTAGAGCTTTTCTCGATCCGGGGCCTTTTTCAGACGCGTATTGCGCTCGACCGCGCCATCCCTTAGGGGTAGCCGACAAGGTCGCCGCCCGGACTTGAAGGAGTTCTAAATGGCCTCGGCCCCCAAAGTTTCGACCCCCAGTGCATCGGCCCCGAACGCCACGACCGGCGCCGTCTTCCACAACGTCATGGACCGCATCGGCAACACGCCGATGGTCGAGGTTTCGCGCCTCGACACCGGCCCCTGCCGCCTGTTCCTGAAACTGGAGAGCGAGAACCCCGGCGGCTCCATCAAGGACCGCATCGGCCGCTCGATGATCGAGGCGGCCGAGAAGGACGGCAGCCTGAAGCCCGGCGGCCGCCTGATCGAGGCCACCGCCGGCAACACCGGCCTCGGCCTCGCCCTGGTCGCCGCGCAGAAAGGCTACCACCTTACCCTGGTGGTGCCCGACAAGATGGCGCAGGAGAAGATATTCCACCTGCGTGCTCTCGGTGCCGACGTCATCCTCACCCGCTCCGACGTCGGCAAGGGTCACCCGGAATACTACCAGGACATGGCGCTGCGCATCGCCGGCGAAACGGGCGCGGTCTTCATCAACCAGTTCGGCAATCCGGCCAACCCTCTGGCCCACGAGACCACCACGGGGCCGGAGATCTGGGAGCAGATGGAGCACGATGTCGACGCCATGGTCTGCGGCGTCGGTTCCGGCGGTACGATTACCGGGCTCTCCCGATTCTTCGCCAAGGTGTCCGACAAGACGGAAATGGTCCTGGCCGACCCGCAGGGATCGATCCTCGCCGAGTACGTCGAGACCGGACACCTCCGCAAAGAGGTCGGCAGCTGGATCGTCGAAGGCATCGGCGAGGACTTCCTGCCCGACGTGGCGGACTTCTCGCGCGTGCACAAGGCCTACGAGATTCCCGACAAGGAAGCCCTGCTGACGGCGCGCGAATTGCTGCAGCGAGAAGGCATCCTGGCCGGCTCCTCCTCCGGCACCCTCATCGCCGCCGCGTTGCGCTACTGCCGCGAGCAGAAAGAGCCCAAGCGGGTCGTCAGCCTGGTCTGCGACAGCGGCAACAAATACCTGAACAAGATGTTCAACGACTACTGGATGATCGACCAGGGCTTCATCGAGCGTGAGCAGCGCGGCGACCTGCGCGACCTCATCAGCCGCCGCCACGAGGAGCACGGCACGGTGACCGTCAGCGCCGACGACAATCTGCTGATCGCCTACGGCCGCATGAAGCTCTACGACATTTCACAGCTGCCGGTGCTCGACAAGAAGGGTGCGGTCGTCGGCCTTATCGACGAAAGCGATATCCTGCTGAAGGTCTTCCACGACGACAGCCGCTTCAAGGAGCCGATCTCGAGCGCCATGACCAGCAAGCTGGACACCATCGCTGCCGACCGGCCGATGGAGGACCTGCTGCCGATCTTCGAGAAGGACCACGTCGCCATCGTGTTCGACGGCGATACCTTCCTCGGTCTGATCACGCGCATCGACCTGCTCAACCACCTTCGCCGAAGGATGCGATAGACGCCATGCCCGATTCCTCGCGGTCCCGCAACAGACCGGCCTTCGCCACGCGCGTCATCCACGCCGGCCAGTCGCCGGATCCTTCGACCGGTGCCATCATGCCGCCGATCTATGCGACCTCGACCTATGTCCAGGAAAGCCCCGGCGTCCACAAGGGCTACGAATACAGCCGATCGCAGAACCCGACCCGCATGGCCTACGAGCGCTGCATCGCCGACCTGGAAAGCGGCGAGCGCGGCTACGCTTTCGCCTCCGGTCTCTCGGCCATCGCCACGCTGCTCGATTGCCTCGACAGCGGCAGTCACGTCATCGCCATGGACGACCTCTATGGCGGCTCTTACCGTCTTTTCGAGCGCGTGCGCCGGCGTTCGGCCGGGCTCGAATTCTCCTTCGTCGACCTCTCCGACATCGCCACGCTGGAAGCGGCGATCCGTCCCGAGACCAAGCTCATCTGGGTCGAGACGCCGACCAACCCGCTGCTCAAGCTGGCCGACCTGGAAGCCATCGCCAGCCTCGCCAAGAAGCGCGGCATCGTGACCGCCTGCGACAACACCTTCGCGACGCCCTGGGTGCAGCGTCCCATCGAATTGGGCTTCGACGTCGTCATGCATTCAGCCACCAAGTACCTGAACGGCCACTCCGACATGGTCGGCGGCATCCTGGTGGTCGGCGACAACGCCGAGCTGGCCGAGCAGCTGACCTTCCTGCAGAACGCTGTCGGCGCCGTGCAGGGCCCCTTCGACAGCTTCCTCGCCCTGCGCGGCCTGAAGACCCTGGCATTGCGCATGGAGCGGCACTGCACCAACGCCCAGGCCGTCGCGGAATTCCTGGAAAGCCACCCCAAGGTGGAGCGGGTCGTCTATCCCGGCCTGAAGAGCCATCC
>DAIQBR010000203.1:2091-6910 GCA_036781105.1 Kiloniellaceae bacterium | reverse complement strand
TCCCGTAAACCATTGCGAATTAAGGCCGTTTCACGTGAAACAGATTACTTCCCCGCATGGGCGGTACGCGAACGAGAATGGCCAATTACTTCTATTAGTCTTGTAGAATGAAAGAAATAGTCGAAAAATACTAAGGCACCCTTAAGTTGCCCGTGACATTCCCGAACCTGTGTCACGACTGTGGCCCTTTAATGTTTTCAGTTTGTTGTCGCCGGGCCTCGGCCTTTCTGTCGGTTGTATTTGCCCGCCGCCGGCGGCACCGGTTTGGCGCCGAAAGCGGTGACAAAATCGCCGATCGGTCGAAATAAGACCGCGTCATTACTTGCCCACCGCCCCCTATCCCTGCCTCAAGGGAAGCGGCTAAGCTGCGCCGAAGCCGGCCCGGGAATCGGGCCGGACCTGGGTGTGCGGGGGAGGTACGTGTGAGTCAGTCTTTCAAGGCGCGCCTGCGGGCGGGTGAGGCGGCGAACGGCTTCTGGGTCGAGCTGTTCAGCCCGACCGCGGCCGAGGTGATGTCCCTGGCGGGCTACGACAGCGCCATGATCGACCTGGAGCACGGCGCCGCCGACCTCACCGATGCCGTGGCCGTCATGCGCGCCATGGCGGGCAGCGGCTGTACGCCCCTGGTGCGGGTGCCGGCCAATGATGCCGCCTGGATCAAGCGGGTGCTGGATGCCGGCGCCCAGGGCGTCATGGTGCCGGCGGTGAACGACGCGGCCGAGGCCGAGGCGGCGGTCGCCGCCTGCCACTATCCGCCGCGTGGCATCCGCGGCATGGCGGCGCCGATCGTACGTGCCTCGCGCTATGGCGAGGACTGGCGCGGCTATGTCGAGGCAATCGGCCGCTCGGTGATGACCATCTGCCAGGTGGAGACCCGGGCGGCGGTGGAGAACGTGGCCGAGATCGCCGCCGTGCCGGGCCTCGACATGATCTTCGTCGGCCCCTTCGACCTCTCTGCCAGCCTCGGCCACATGGGCGAGCCGGATCACCCGGACGTACGGGCGGCCATCGCCAGTGTGGAGGCCGCCGCCAAGGCCGCCGGCTGCCTGCTGGGCGCGATCCCGACCCCGGAGCGCAGCCCGGCCGAGCTCTACCGCGACGGCTACAACCTGGTCCTCGCGGATATCGACCTGGCCCTCGTGCGCGAAGGCGCCCGCGCCGGTGTCGCCGCAGTCCGCAAGGCAGCGGGGCGCTGATGACCTTGGACCCCGGCCTGCTGGCCGTTCTCACCACCGAGCAGATGTACGCGGCCGACCGCAGTGCCATCGCCGGCGGCGTGGCGGGCCGGATCCTGATGGAGGCGGCCGGACGGGCGGTGGCCGGCGCGGTGATGGACCGGCGCGCGCCCTGCCCGGTACTGGTGCTCTGCGGGCCTGGCAACAACGGCGGCGATGGCTTTGTTGCGGCTCGACATTTGGCCGCCGCCGGCTGGCCCGTACGCGTCGCGCTGCTGGGCGACCCGGCGGCCCTCAAGGGCGATGCCGCCGCGGCGGCGGCGGACTGGGAGGGCCCGGTGGCCACCCTCGACGCCGCCGCGCCGCAGCCGCAGGATCTCGTCATCGACGCCCTTTTCGGGGCCGGCCTCAGCCGCGCCCTGGAGGGGCGCGCGGCCGAACTGGCGGGACTCTGCGCCGAGGCCGCCGTACCTGTGGTGGCCGTTGACGTGCCCAGCGGGCTGCCCGGCGACGGCGCCGAGCCGCTCGGGGATGCCGTGTTCCGGGTCGGGAAGACGGTCACCTTCTTCCGCAAGAAACCGGCGCATCTCCTTTACCCGGCACGAGAATTCTGCGGTGAGGTGGTCCTGGCGCAGATCGGCATTCCCGCCGGGGTGCTGGCGGAGATCGCGCCGCAGACCTTCGAGAACGGCCCGGCCCTTTGGGCGGCCGCCTATCCCTGGCGCGGCGCCGACGCCCACAAGTACCGCGCCGGCCATCTGCTGGTCGCCGGCGGCTCGACCATGACCGGTGCCGCCCAGCTCGCCTGCCGGGCCGGCCTGCGCATCGGGGCCGGCCTGGTCTCCGTCGCCTGTGACGCCGCCAGCCTGGCGATCTATGCGGTCGCCAACCCCGGCGTCATCACCCTGGAGGCACCCGATCCGGCGGCCTTTGCCGCCGCGCTGGAGGATCCGCGGCGCAACGCGGTGGTGGTCGGCCCCGGCAACGGGGTGACGGCGGCGACCCGGGCGCGGGCCGAGGCGGCGATCGACGCTGGGAAGGCGGTGATCCTGGATGCCGATGCTCTCAGTGTCTTCGCCGACAGCCCTGAGACGCTATGGCAGAAAATCATCGCAAACCCACGCTCTGACGTGGTTTTGACCCCGCATGACGGGGAGTTCGCCCGCCTGTTTCCCGATATCCAGGGAAACCGCCTGGACCAGGCGCGGGCGGCAGCGCAGCGCAGCGGTGCCGTGGTGGTGCTGAAGGGGCCGGACTGCGTGGTCGCGGCGCCCGACGGCCGCGCCGCGATCAATGCCTCGGCGCCGCCCTGGCTGGCCACCGGCGGCACCGGCGACGTGCTGGCGGGGATGATCGGCGGCCTGCTGGCCCAGGGCCTGGCCGCCTTCGAGGCCGCCGCTGCGGCGGTCTGGATCCACGGCGCGGCGGCGGCGCGGCACGGGCCGGGCCTCATCGCCGAGGACCTCCCGGAGGCCCTACCGCAGGTTTTGCGGGAGCTTTACGGACTCACCCGGGGTTCTGTGGGCAACAGGAATTTTCTCAATAGTTTTAGATAGTTCCGTCTTAATCGTTAACGGAAGCTTCATCCCTGCGGCTGTAACATGGCAAGTGGTGCAGTTGGGGGCTGTGCGCACGGGGGCAGGCCTTGATTGAAAAGGTATTGAGATCATGCTCGCAGCACATTGGTTTAAGCAGCCGCTGAAGGCTGACAACGTAAAGGTCGGATCCGTCTACAAATTGGCCCACGAGGGGAACATCGTGGAGATCGCCAAGGTGGTGGATGTCGGCCCCGACGCCCTGGGCATTCCGCACGTCACCTATGACGTCTCGGTGGAGCGCGCCCGCCTCGCCAAGTACGAGGAGCGCCGCACCCTCGGCCTGCAGACTTTCGCCGAGCGTTTCCGCGACGCCATCCTGCCGGAAAAACAGGACGCGTAACATCGCCGCCGGGTCTCCAAAAAGCGGCCTGAGAAGACGGCGCGACATTAATCCTACATCAAAGAATTGTCGCTAAAGTCGCAGACATCATGGTTGATACGACGCATCACGAAACCGAAGCGGAAGATCGCCGCCAGAACCGCAACCCGGGCTTCTGGCAGAACCTCTCCGGTGCCCTGACCGGCCACGGCGACCGCCGCAGCCTGTTCGGGCGGCGCGGCGTCAATCTCGACCAGGTAAAAGCAGGCCGCGTGTTCCGCCATGCCGGCGGCAAGGGCGGCCGCCAGGAGACGGCGACCGTCATCGGCCTCTGCGAGATCCTCGGCATGACCCACGTGCGCTACGACCTGCGCATCGACAAGCCCGGCCAGCGGCCTTTCGAGGACGGTCCCCGGGTGCTCGGCCTGAAGACCTTCCTCGAGCACTTCTGCGAGCCGGTCAGCTCGTAATCCCCGAGCCTCAGCCGGCGCCGCCCGCGGTGCCGAGTTCCCAAGATTTCCTGTCCTTTGGGCGCCCTCCGCGGCGCCCGCTGGCTATTGCGCCGGCGGCTGCGATGTTATACATCGGCCCTCCGCGACAAGCGCGGGCGTGGCGGAATTGGTAGACGCGCTGGTTTTAGGTACCAGTGGAGCAATCCGTGGGGGTTCAAGTCCCTCCGCCCGCACCAGCGCAGCGCGGCCATACGAGTTCAACGCGAAGCTCTATGGGGAGCCTTTTCCGTCCGGATCGCCCGGACACCGGAATTTCCCCACGGACCCATCCATCTGACGACGAGGCTGAGGAAGGCCCAGGCCACCATGCAGGTCACTGAGACGAACAGCGACGGCTTGAAGCGCGACTTCAAGGTCGTGATCGAAGCCAAAGAAATCAATGAGAAAGTCGAGAACCGCCTGCGTGAGCTCAGTGCCCGCGTGAAGATCCCCGGCTTCCGCCCGGGCAAGGCGCCGATCAAGCTGCTGAAGCAGCGCTACGGCCCCTCGGTGCTGGGCGAGGTGCTGGAGCGTGCGGTGACCGATTCATCGGCCCAGGCGCTGAACGAGCGCGGCCTGAGGCCGGCGGTGCAGCCGAAGATCGAGATCGACTCCTTCGAGGACGGCGCGGACCTGGAATACTCCATGGCCATCGAGTTGCTGCCGGAGATCCAGCCGATCGACTTCGCGACGCTGTCGCTGGAGCGGGTGAAGATCCAGGTACCCGACGAGGAGGTCACCTCGGCGCTGGAGCGCCTGGCCGCCAGCCGCAAGGAGACCAAGCCGCTGGAGACGCCGCGTCCGGCCCAGTCGGGCGACGTGCTGGTCATGGACTTCAAGGGCACGGTGCACGGCGAGGCGCTGCCCGGCATGGCAGGCGAGGACCATCACCTGGAGCTCGGCTCCAACACCTTCATCGGCGGCTTCGAGGAGCAGCTGATCGGTGCCGAGGTGGGCGAGAACCGCACCGTGAACGTGACCTTCCCGGAGGGCTACGGCAACGAGAAGCTGTCCGGCCAGCCGGCGGTTTTCGAGTGCACCGTCAAGGAGATCCGCGAGTCCGTTCCGGCCGAGCTGAACGACGAGCTGGCCAAGGCGATGGGCGCCGAGAGCCTGGACGACCTGCGCGACAAGGTGAAGGAGCGCCTGGCGCAGGACTATGACGGCCTCGCCCGCATGCGGATGAAGCGCGAGATCCTGGACCAGCTGGCCGAGGGACACGACTTCGACGTGCCC
>DAIQBR010000203.1:0-2081 GCA_036781105.1 Kiloniellaceae bacterium | reverse complement strand
AAGCGCATGAGTTCTAGGTGCCGGAGAGCATGGTCGACCTGGAATTCGACGCCATCTGGCAGCAGGTCGAGCAGGACCGCGAGCAGGGCCGCGTCGATCCCGACGACGAGGGCAAGGACGACGAGGCGGTGAAGGCCGAGTACCGCGAGATCGCCGAGCGCCGGGTGCGCCTCGGCCTGCTGCTCTCCGAGGTCGGCCGGCTCAACCAGATCGAGGTCAACCAGGACGAGGTGAACAAGGCCCTGTTCATGGAGGCCCAGCGCCATCCGGGCCAGGAGCAGCAGGTGGTGGAGTACTACCGCGCGCACCCCGAGGCCCAGGCCCAGCTGCGCGCGCCGCTGTTCGAGGACAAGGTGATCGACTTCATCGTCGACATGGCCAAGGTCTCCGAGCGCGAGGTCACCGTCGACCAGTTGCGCGAGGAAGAGGAGAAGGAGGCCGCCGCTGCCGCCGACAAGCCGAAGAAGGCCGCCAAGAAGAAGAAGCCGGCCAAGAAGGCGGCCACAAAAGGCAAGGCCAAGGCGGGCGAGGCCGAAGGCGACGAGCCGGAGTCCTGATCGGGCGGCCCTGGCGGGCGGTCAGGGCAGGGCGCTTTCAAGGCGACTCGGATGGCGGCCAAATGGGGGCTTTCCCTGGCCGCCCCGAGGCCTTACATGTCATCTCCGACCTCGACGAGGGTTTCTGGATTCTAGGGAATGTCCATGAACGATCTGCCTGAAACGGTGATGAACAACCTGGTCCCGATGGTGGTCGAGCAGACCAGCCGGGGCGAGCGCGCCTACGACATCTACTCGCGCCTGCTGAAGGAGCGCATCATCTTCCTGACCGGGCCGGTGCACGACGCCGTGGCCAGCCTGATCTGCGCCCAGCTGCTGTATCTGGAGTCAGAGAACCCGACCCAGGACATTTTCTTCTACATCAACTCTCCGGGCGGCGTGGTGACCTCGGGCCTGGCGATGTACGACACCATGCAGTACATCCGCCCGGACGTGCAGACGGTCTGCGTCGGCCAGGCCGCCTCCGCCGGCTCGCTGCTGCTCATGGCCGGGGCCAAGGGCAAGCGCTTCGCGCTGCCCAACTCCAAGATCATGATCCACCAGCCCTCCGGCGGCTACCAGGGCCAGGTGACCGACATCCAGATTCATGCCGAAGACATCCTGCGCACCCGCCACCGGTTGAACGAGATCTATTGCCAGCACACCGGCCAGGATATCGACACCATTGAAAAGGCGATGGAGCGCGACAACTTCATGGATGCGGCGAGGGCCAAGGAATTCGGCCTGATCGACGAGGTGGTCGACAAGCGCCCGTCGAGCGAATCGCCGACCCCCGGCGGCAAGAGCTGAGGGCCAGGCAGATTGTGCGACCTGGGAGCCGGCCGGCATCGCGGGGCGCCAGGGCCGGTTAAGGGCCGGGTATCAGGGCCGGCGCCGGAGGGCCCGTCGGGGGCCCTTGAAAAGTGCGGCGAAGGGGCTTTCGTTAATAGATTGTTGATCCCTTCGAATTAGCCTCAAATTGCTTTGTTAGCGAATGGAGGAGGGGGTCAGCCCCCGGAAATTGCTCGATTCCCGCGGTTTTTGTCGTTGTGTGGGGCCCGGGCGTTTGACTAACATGGCTAAATACGGAACAGGGGCCTAGTTGTAGAGCGGAATGACCAAGTCCAGCGGCAGCGATTCAAAGAACACTCTTTACTGCTCCTTCTGCGGCAAGAGCCAGCATGAGGTGCGGAAGCTCATCGCCGGCCCGACGGTGTTCATCTGTGATGAATGCGTCGAGCTCTGCATGGACATCATCCGCGAGGAGCACAAGACCACCCTGGTCAAGTCGCGCGACGGCGTGCCGACGCCGCAGGACATCTGCTCTGTCCTGGACGACTACGTGATCGGGCAGTCCCATGCCAAGCGAGTGCTCTCGGTCGCCGTTCACAACCACTACAAGCGCCTGGCGCACGGCGCCAAGTCCTCCGACGTGGAGCTGGCCAAGTCCAACATCCTGCTGATCGGCCCGACCGGCTGCGGCAAGACCCTGCTGGCCCAGACCCTGGCGCGGATCCTGGACGTGCCCTTCACCATGGCCGACGC
>DAIQBR010000202.1:5203-6912 GCA_036781105.1 Kiloniellaceae bacterium | reverse complement strand
AGAGAAAGAACGTCTCCTCGACGAGTTCGAACGTGCCCGCGGCAACTGCGCCACGCACGGCCTCGAAGGCCGCGCGGCGCACGTGCTCCTCGTCGTGGAACACGCGGATGACGTCGTTGAACGCGCCGGCGAACACGGGCTCCGAGACGTAGGCGAGACCGCCGGGGCGCAGCACGCGGTGGAACTCCTTCAGGGCGACGGGCACCTCGTGAGCAAAGAGGTGTTCCAGGGCGTGGGAATTCCAGATCGCGTCGACCGACTCGCTCTCCACCGCCGACATGTCGGTCATCGAGGCGACGATGTCGGGCTTGGCGGCCGGATTGAAGTCCAGCCGGATCTCGCGCCACTGCGGTGTCTGGAAATTCTTGTGCAGCGCATCGGGCCGGTAGCTGCCGCAGCCGACGTGCAGCACCACCTTCTCTGCGCCTTGCGCTTCGGTCTCCTGCGCCTTGTCCGGCATAGTAACCCTCCCCGCAATCAGCGATCCTGCCAGAGGGCAGCCTCTGCAAGCAACCCCGGCGCGCGCTGGATCGCTCGGGGAGGGAGATGCCCGGGAACCTGACGGCTTGCCAGCGGTTGGTATCGCGGCCCTTCCGATCGTTACCGCAGCAGAGCAGGCGACAGGCCCATGGCCCCCCGTTCCAGTCCCGATCTCTTCGTCGCTTTTCTCGACGGCATGCAGTCTCCGGACGCACTGGCGGAGCTGCACGACGCCGCGCGGCTCGCCGAGGGGCTCTGGCTGATCCGCTCGGACCGCACACTTTCGCAGGTCTATCACGCGCTGAAGCGGATGACGCGGCCCGAGCGCCTGCTGGTGGCCAGGGTCGACGGCGATCCCAAGTTCAAGGGCATGGCGGCCGGCGCCCTGAAATGGCTGCGCGCCGGACCTTCCTAGGTGGTTCCCCCTGGATCGTCGCGCCTAGGCCTCCGCCACCGCATCGCCCCAGGGCGACAGCGGTTCCGTCGCACCCCAATTTCCCTCCGCATCGCGCAGCACGCCCGCCGGACAGGCGAAGGCGTAGGGATAGGGCGTGCGCCGCGAGGCCACCACCTTGTGGTTCTGGCCCAGCGCCGCCAGCACCGAGGGCGGCAGGGCGTCGTCGGCGATCACCGTGTCGCCGCCCGAGGCGTCGATGCGCGGGTGGTGGAAGGCCTCCTCCAGCGTCATGCCAAAGTCGGCCAGGAAGGAGGCGAGCTGCGCCACCGCCGGCATGATCTTGCGCCCGCCCGAGGCGCCCAGCGCGAAGCGCCTCCCTTGCGACTCGCCGATCAGCGGGCAGACGTTCATCAGCGCTTGCCGGGCGCCAGGGAGTTCGGCTTTCCGGGCTCCGGGTCGAACCACATGATGCCGTTGTTCAGCAGCAGCCCGGTGGAAGGCGAGACCACGCGCGACCCGAAGGCCGACAGCAGCGTCTGGGTCACCGCGATCATGTTGCCGGCCTTGTCGACGATGGAGAAATGCGTGGTCGAGGCGGGTGCGTGGGGAGCCTCGTTGTCACCGCCATTCGCCAGTCTCTTCGCATAGGCGGCGCCCAGCGCCTCGGCATAGGCAGCGAAGGCGGCGCCGTCGGGCGTCCGGCCCGGCGTGAAGGCGCGCGCCAGCCGCGCGAAGACATCGGCCACCGTCGGCCCTGCCGTCAGCTGCGGCGTCACGTGCAGGCGCGCCGCGCGGTAGTCGACGCTCAGCGGCTCCTGCCACTCGGCCTGGT
>DAIQBR010000202.1:4127-5138 GCA_036781105.1 Kiloniellaceae bacterium | reverse complement strand
GTCCCTCGCCAGCGCCGCCGCCACGTCGCCCTCGTAGAGCGCGCGCGGCCCGTCGTCCGCGATGGCCTGCAGCGTCGGCGCCATGGAGGACATGTCGATGCGCACGTTGGAGAGCGCGGTCCAGTTGGCGATCTTCGGCCAGCGCCCCTCGTCCAGGAACCGCGCCGCCGCGTCGGGGTCCTGCGCCAGGTTGCGCGCGGCCGCCGCGATGAGCAGCGCCACGTACCAGTCGACCAGGAAGCCCTCCTGCGCCAGCTTCACTGCCGGCAGGACGAGGTCCTTCCACGGCAGGCTGCCGTAGCGCGCGTGGGCTTTGCCGAGGCCGTCGACCAGCCCCGGCACGGCGACCGCGGTGGCGCCCATCACGTTGCGGTCGCCCTCGACCTCCTTCCAGGGAAAGAGGTCGCCCGAGGAGTCGTGCCCGGTGAGCGGAAAGTCCGCCGGGTCCAGCCCGCCCGGCGCGCGCATGCCGTAGAACAGCGCCTCGGCGCGCTCTTCGCCGGCGTGCCACAGCATGGCCGCGCCGCCGCCCGCCGGCCCGCTCATCCAGGGCTCGACGACACCGATGGCAAAGGAGACCGCGACCGCCGCATCCACCGCGTTGCCGCCGCCGGCCAGCACTTCGGCGCCGATCTCCGCCGCCCGGCGGTGCTGCGCCGCGACGATGCCGTGTTGAGAGGAGGTCGCCGGCTTGCGGGTGACCTGGGCAGAGGAGAAGGCGGACATTGTGACGGGTACTCCGGCGGGACAGCGGTGGCGGGCAGGCGACCTTACGCCGCCTGCCGCAGGCTTGGCAATTTGCCGCCCGTCGGTCAGGATTCCGCTCGGGCGCGGGGGGAAGGAAAGAGGAAGTTTTGGCCGAAGCGACGGAGATCCGCCTGCTGCTCTGCGGCGACGTCATGCTCGGCCGCGGTGTCGACCAGGTGTTGCCGCATCCCGGGGTGCCGCGCCCGCCCGGCTTTCCCGACGCCTCCGAGGATGCCGGGCTCTACGTCGCGCTGGCGGAGCAGC
>DAIQBR010000202.1:3855-4117 GCA_036781105.1 Kiloniellaceae bacterium | reverse complement strand
GGCGCCGTCCCGGCGCAGCGCGGCATCGACTACGTCTGGGGCGATGTCCTGGAGCTCTTCGATGCCTTGCGGCCCGACCTGCGCATCGTCAACCTGGAAACCGCCGTCACCGCCGGCGGCACGCCCTGGCCGGACAAGCTGGTGCACTACCGCATGAACCCGCGCAACGTGGAGGTGCTGCGCCGCGCCGGCATCGACTGCTGCACCCTCGCCAACAACCACAGCCTCGACTACGGCGAACCGGGCCTGCTCGACACCCTGG
>DAIQBR010000202.1:0-3808 GCA_036781105.1 Kiloniellaceae bacterium | reverse complement strand
GGGCCGGGGCCGGGTGCTGGTCTTCTCCGCGGCGACGCCGACCAGTGGCTGCCCGGCGGCCTGGGCCGCGGAGGCGGCGCGCCCCGGCATCAACCTGATCGCCCTCGACGGCCGGGGGTTCGACTTCCTGCGCGCGGGCATCGCTGCCGTGAAGCAGCCGGGCGACCTCGTGGTGCTCTCCCTCCATTGGGGCGCCAACTTTGTCCGGGGCACCGCGCGGGAGGAGCGCGCCTTCGGCCACCGCCTCATCGACGAGGCCGGCGTCGACCTCGTTCACGGTCACTCCTCGCATCATGTGCGCGGTGTCGAGGTGCATCGCGGCCGCCTGGTGATCTACGGCTGCGGCGACCTCATCAACGACTACGAGGGCATCCGGATGAACGAGCACGAGCTGTCGCTGGAGCCCGACCTTGGTCTCGTCTGGCTCGCCCGCTTCGACGCGGCGGAGCAGCGCCTGCTCGGCCTCGAGATGGTGCCCACCCGCATGCAGCGCCTGCAGCTGCACCGCGCCGGCAAGACGGCGATGCATCGCCTGGCGAAGCTGCTGAACCGGGAAGGCGAGGCCCTCGGCACCCGCGTCGCCGAGGCCGGCGCTGTGCTGCGGCTGGAGTGGAACGAGAGCTAGGCGCCGGCCAGCTGCACCAGCCCGCCCAGCGGGATGATCTCTTTCGACGCCGGCGTCCAGGGGCTCTCCTGCCAGTCGCCGAACCAGCGCGTGACGTGCAGGCCGGCCTCGATGATCAATGCTTCCAGCTCTTCCTTCTCCGTGAAACGGATGCGCGACTCCGCCTTCAGGTGCCGCCCGCTCGCGACGATGCGGTAGTGGGTCTCGTAGGTGACGATGCCGGTCGCCGGATCATGACGGGCGTCGTTCCAGGCTTCGACCCGGCCCAGGGTCGGGTGCGTCAGCTCCCAGCGCGCGTTCTCTGGCGTCCATTCCTTCCATTCCTCGGCCGCCGGGTTGCGGCTGTCGAAGATGAAGCGTCCGCGCGGGTTCAGGTGCAGCGCGATGGTGGTCAGCACCGCCGCCTGGTCCGCCGGTGTCAGAAACACCTGGAAGGCGTGGCCGGTGAGGACGATGAGGTCGAAGCGCCGGTTGAGTCTCAGGGTCCGTGCGTCGGCCTCGATCCACTCGACCCTGTCGCCGCCTTCGCGCTGCCGCGCCACCTCCAGCATGGCCGCGGCCGGATCGACCGCCACCACCGCGCCGCCGTCTTGCGCGATCGCCGCGGCCAGCCGCCCGGTGCCGCAGCCGAGGTCGAGCACGCTGCGCGCCTCGGCGGCCAGGCGCCGGCAGAGCGCGCTGTCGGGCCCCCAGGCGTTGTCCAGGTCGTAGAACCGGACCAGGTCCGGGTCGCTGTAGAGACGGTCTTCGCGTGTCATGCCGGGAAGTGAATCAGCCCCCGGCGGGCGGCGCAATCGATTCCCGTTCGATCAGCGGGCATTCCAGCTTGGTGACGCGGCAGCGCCCCGGGGGTGGTGGCGAGAGGGCGTGCTCCACCGCCCAGCGGCCCATCTCGCGGTGCGGCAGCACCAGGGTGGTGAGCTGCGGCGTCAGGTGGCGCGCCACCTCCTCGTCGTCGTAGCCGATCACCGACATGTCGCGTGGAATCTTCAGGCCGCGCTCCTTCAGTGCCTCGTAACAGCCGATGGCCATGCGGTCGTTGGAGCAGAAGATCGCCGTCGGCGGGGTATCGAGATCGAGCAGCTCGTTGGTGAGCTGGTAGCCGGCGCTGGGCTGCCAGTTGCCTTCGCGCACCAGCGCCGGGTCGTAGGGAATGTCCGCCGTGGCCAGCGCCTGGCGGTAGCCCTTCAGGCGGTCCTTGGCGGCGTCCATCCACATCTCGCCGGTGATGTGCGCGATGCGGCGGTGGCCGGCGGCGATCAGGGCGTTGGTGGCGCGGTGGCCGCCGGCGACTTCGCCGGGCAGCACGGTGGGAAAGGGCGTGTGCTCGGCATAGCAGTTCAGCAGCACCACGGGCACGCCGGCTTTCGCCAGGATGGCCGGCAGCGTCACCTTGCGGGTCATGATGGTGCCATAGACGATGGCGTCGACCTGGTTGTGCAGCACCACTTCCAGGGTGCGCGGCTCCATCACCGGATCGTTGAAGGTCTGGAAGGCGCTCACCACGTGGCCCGACTGCCAGGCCGCCTCGCGCGCGCCGTCCATCGAGACCACCGCCTCCGGGCTGGTCGCCATCTGGTCGAAGACGATGGCGATCTGGCGCGATTCCGAGGCGCGCGCCGCCGGCTTGCCGCGCTGGTACTCGTAGCCCAGTTCTTCGATGGCGGCGCGCACCCGCCGCCGGGTGCGCTCGGAGATTTTGATGCCCGGGGTTTCGTTCAGCACCACGGAAACCGTTGACTGCGAGCAGCCGGCGACCCGCGCCACGTCGGTCATGGTGACGCGCTTGGGCGGGCGCCCCGGGGAGGCCGGGCGCGGTACCACTTTCGACTCTGGTGCCGCCTCCGCGGGTTTTTCCGAAAACTTGGGACGCATGTATCGAACGCTGCTCCTCAGGTAGGGACTAGTCGTTGGCGCGGCTGACGCGCAGGCGGTCGAACAGCACCGCGACGATGATGAAGGTGCCGACGAAGGTGCCCTGCCAGAAGGTGCTGATGCCGAGCAGGATGAGGCTGTTGCGGATCACTTCGATGAGCGCCGCGCCGACCACGGCGCCGAAGGCGGTGCCGATGCCGCCGGCCAGGTTGGCGCCGCCGATCACCGCCGCGGCGATGACGGTCAGCTCCATGCTCTGGCCCAGGTTGGTGGTGACGCCGCCCAGCCAGCCGACCTCCAGCACGCCGGTGATGCCGGCCATGAGGGAGGCGAACATGTAGACCGAGATCTTCACGCTCTTCACCGGGATGCCGGTCATGGTGGCGGCCTGCTCGTTGCCGCCGATGGCGAAGACATGGCGGCCCCAGCGCGTCCAGCGGAAGGCGTAGCCCGTACCCAGTGCCAGCACCACCAGGATGTAGACCGGATGCGGGACGCCCAGGGTCGAGCCGCCGCCCAGCGCCAGCAGGGTCGCGTGGTCGGGGCCGAACTCGTAGACCATCTTGTTGTCGGACAGCACCATGGCGAGGCTGCGCGCGACCGACAGCACGCCCAGTGTCACCACGAAGGGCGGCACCTTCAGGTAGGCCACCATGAAGCCGTTGAACAGGCCGACGCCCAGCGAGGCGGCCAGCGCCAGGGGGATCGCCACGTAGATCGGCCAGCCCGCCGCCATGGTCATGCCGGTGACCATGGCCGAGAGCACGACGACGGAGCCGACCGAGAGGTCGATGCCGCCGACGATGATGACCGCCGTCATGCCCAGGGCGATGATGGCGACGAAGGCGAAGTTGCGCGTCACGTTGAAAATGTTGCGCTCGGTCGCGAAGGTGTCGGTGGCCAGCGACAGCGCGACGCAGGCGATCACCGCGGCGAGGAAGACCCAGAAGGTCTGCCGGCTGGTCAGCCAGCTCAAGACCGAATGATGCGTGCGCTTGCCGATGGCCTCCTCGAGGCTGGTCATCGCCGTTTCTTCGCGTGCCATGCTTGCCGCTTCGCCCCCGTTCCCGTCAGGCCGTTTCCAGGGCGCCGGTGATCAGCGCCGTCACTTCCTCCGGCGAGCTGCCGGCGATCGCCTTGTCGGCCACCTTGCTGCCCCGGCGCAGCACCATGATACGGTCGCAGACGGCGAAGACGTCGGGCATGCGGTGGCTGATCAGCACCACGGCGATGCCGTGGTCGCGCAGGCGGCGGATCAGGTTCAGCACCTCGGCGACCTGGCGCACGCTGATCGCCGCCGTCGGCTCG
>DAIQBR010000201.1:0-6919 GCA_036781105.1 Kiloniellaceae bacterium | reverse complement strand
CTGGAGCAGGCTGTGGCGGCGCCCTACTGTTCCTCGCGCCTCGCCGATGCCGGCGCGCGCGTCATCAAGCTGGAGCGCGCCGAGGGCGACTTCGCGCGCGGCTACGACCGCGTGGTGCACGGCGAGAGCGCCTACTTCGTGTGGCTGAACCGCGGCAAGGAATCGATTGCCGTCGACCTGAAGCAGCCCGAAGACCTTGCCCTGGTGAGGCGCATGCTCGCCAGGGCGGACGTTTTCATCCAGAACCTGGCGCCGGGCGCCGCCAGCCGCCTCGGGCTCGGCCACGACGCGCTGCGGCGCGAAAACGCGCGGCTCATCACCTGCGACATCTCCGGCTACGGCGAGACCGGCCCCTATGCCGAGATGAAGGCCTATGACCTGCTGGTGCAGGCGGAGAGCGGCCTTGCCTCGATCACCGGGCGCCCGGAGGGGCCCGGGCGCGTCGGGGTCTCGGTCTGCGACATCGCCTGCGGCATGTACGCCTACCAGGCGGTGCTCGAAGCCTTGCTGCGGCGCGGGCGCACGGGGGAGGGCTCGGCGCTAGCCACCTCGCTGTTCGCCGGCATGGCCGACTGGATGACTGTGCCGCTGCTGCATCAGGACTACGGGCCCGGCGCGCCCAAGCGCGTCGGCCTCAACCACCCCTCCATCGCGCCTTACGGCGTCTACGCCTGCAAGGGCGGCGACGAAGTCGTCTTCTCGATCCAGAACGAGCGCGAATGGAAGCGCCTGGTGGAGGAGGTGCTGCGGCGCCCGGAGATGCTGGCCGACGCGCGTTTCGCCGACAACACCGCGCGGGTCGCCAACCGCCCGGCGCTCGACGCGATCATCGACGAGGTCTTCGGGAGTCTGGAGCGTGAGGCCCTGACCCGGCGCCTCTTCGCGGCGGCCATCGCCTACGGTGCCGTGAACACGCCGGCGGACCTCAGCGCGCATCCGCAGCTGCGCCGCGTCACCGTGGACACACCGAGCGGGCCGGTGAACCTGGTGGCGCCGCCCGTCGATGTACGCGGCAGCGATTTCGATCTTGGCGCGGTGCCGGCGGTGGACCAGCATGGCGCAGCTTTGCGGAAGGAATTCGCGGCATGAGCGCGGCGGCGGAAGACTGGAGCAAGTGGGTCGGGCGCAGCGAGCAACTGCGCGACACCATCGCGGCCGGACGCGCGCAGGCGATGCAGGCGACCCTGGACGACGACCAGGCGCCGCTGCATCCGGGCGATGCCCTGCCGCCCTTGTGGCATTGGGCCTATTTCTGGTCGCTCGCGCCGACCGCGGACCTTGGTCCCGACGGCCACGCCGCGCGCGGCGGCTTCCTGCCGCCCATCGAACTGCCGCGCCGCATGTGGGCCGGCAGCCGTGTGGAATTTCCCCGGCCGCTGGAGATCGGCGCCGAGGTGACGCGCCACTCCACCATCAAGTCGGTAAGCGAGAAGTCGGGACGCAGCGGCCGGCTGGCCTTCGTCACCGTCGAACATGTGATCGCCGACGCGGCCGGCCCCTGCATCGTGGAGGAGCACGACATCGTCTACCGCGAGGCGGGCGAGAAGGGGGCAGCGCTGCCGGCTGGTGAAGCGCCGCCGGCCAGTGGGGCATGGCGGCGGGAGGTCGACCCCTCGCCGGTGCTGCTGTTCCGCTATTCTGCGCTGACCTTCAACGGTCACCGCATCCACTACGATCAGCCCTACACGACGCAGGAAGAAGGCTACCCCGGCCTCATCGTGCACGGCCCGCTGCTGGCGACGATGATGATCGGGCAGCTGCGCCGTGAGTTGCCGCAGGCGCGCGCCACGCGCTTTGTCTTCCGCGCCAAGCGACCGATCTTCGACACCCGTCCCTTCACCATATGCGGCGCGCCCGACGTGAAGAGCAAGCGCGCCGACCTCTGGGTGGTCGATCCGGACGGATACCTCGCCATGCAGGGCGAGGTCGCGTGGCTCTGATGCCGGCGCCTGAGCCATGGTCAACCCCGCGCACTACTCAAACGACGATACAGCAAAGGTAACGAAATCATGCTCCTGGATGTTCGCACCTACCGCGTGAAGCCCGGCCAGTTGAAGGCCCACTTCGAGGTCTACGAGAAATACGGCAAGCCGGCGCAGACCCGCCACCTGGGTCAGCCGCTGGTCTATCTGCGCACGGAGACCGGCGATCCCAACGAGTACGTTCACATCTGGGTCTACGAGAACGCCGGCGACCGCGAGAAGAAACGCGCGGCCATGCAGGCCGACCCGGGCTGGCAGGATTATCTGAAGCGCTCGGCGGAACTGGGCGCGCTGGTTTCCCAGTCCAACCGGCTGATGGTGCCGGTCGACTTCTTCGACCCGCCGAAGCTTTGATCAGGCAGGTTTAGGAATCGCTATCCCGCTGCGCCTCACGGGCGGCGCGCAGCGCCGCCTGGCGGGCGCGGTTGGCGCGGTGGCGTTCCTCGCGCCAGGCCTTAAAGACCTTGGCCCGGTAGCCGTTGCCGCGGATCGCCTCGCGTGAGTGGTATTGGCCGACGGCGCGGGTCCAGGACCGCGCCTCAGCGCGCAGTTCGGTAAGGAAGCCGGCGGCATAGGCCACGTTGACGGCCGGGTCGAAGGCCGCCTCGAGGGACTCGAAGGCCTGCGGGTGGTAGTGCAGGTTCACCTGCATGCAGCCGACGTCGATGTTGCGGACGCCGCGGGCCTGCAGGTCCCGCACGGTTTCGATGGCCGCGGCCTTGGTCGGCAGGAATCGCCCCTCGCCCTCGGCCATGACGGTCCAGGGCCAGGCAAGGTTTTCCGAGCGCTCCCTGTGCCAGCGGCCCGATTCGGTGCGTGCGATGGCAGCCAGCAGGTGCGGCGGCAGCTCGCCGGCCTGTTCCGCGGCGGCAATCGCCTCGCGGCAAAGACTCCAAGGCGAATCAAGGGTTTCCTCGGCAAGGGCGGGGCCGGCGAGGAGCCCGGCGAGGGCCAGGCAGGCGATTTTCAACAGACGGCGGGGCAAGCGGACCTCTCGGTCTTTGGGTGGTCTTTGCCGAATTAGGGAGCAAACCCCGTGCCAGGGCGCGCCTGGGGGTTGAAGGACCCCCCGCGCCGCTGCTGCATTGCAATATTCTGGCCGAAAATATGACAGGAGTGTTAACGCTACCCCTCATAATTTGTTGGTAAATCAATGAATTGAGAACTTTCCCATTGCATTCGGTGCGGGCCGGAAGCATATTGTGCACTGCGGTATGGAAACGGCTTCGCCGGGTCCTGCCGCAGTTCCATAGGGCATTTCCTCCCTAAACTTGGGCCGCGCTTGTCGCGGCCCTTTTTTTGTTTGCGGGACAAGGAGATGCGCGCCGCGGCCGGCGGCAGGGAGGGGTCAGCCCGGCAGGGTTTCGTCGCCGGGTCCGAGCGCCAGCTGCATGAAAACCGAGTCCACCCAGCGGCCGTGCTTGAAGCCCACCGAGGCCAGGGTGCCGACGTGGTGAAAGCCGTGGCGGGCATGCAGGCGGATCGAGCCCTCGTTGTCGCTGTCGCCGATCACCGCGATCATCTGGCGATAGCCAAGCGCCGTGCAGCTTTCGATGAGGGCGCCGAGCAGCGCCGAGCCGATGCCCCGGCCGCCTTTGCCGGGCAGCACGTAGACCGAGTCTTCCACGGCGTGGCGGTAGGCCGGCCGCGCGCGATAGGGCGCCGCATAGGCATAACCCAGAATGGCGCCGCTGCCGGGCCGGTCCTCGGCCACCAGGTAGGGCAGGCCGTGGGCCAGGATGCCGGCCATGCGGCGCTCCATCTCCGCCTGCTCCGGCGGCTCCTCTTCGAAGGAGGCGATTCCGTGCAGCACATGGTGCGCATAGATCGCCTGGATGCCCGGAACGTCGCCGGGCCCAGCCGGGCGCACCGTGAGGCCCGCCGGCGGCGGAGTCTTTTCGTCGCTGAGGGTGTCGCTCACTGCGGCCGCCCGTTCAGAGCGTGTCCGTTTGTCGCGTTGTGGTTCGGGCGGCCGCCGCCCAGCAAGGCCGGGTCCAGATCGCCGAGCGCCGTCACCACGTCGCGCATGTCCCGGGCGAGGGTTTTCAGGCTCGGACGCCGCTCGATGCGCGACTCGTCCATGTAGATGTGGCGGTTGATCTCGATCTGCAGGCAATGCACCCGGGCCTGCGGCTTGCCGTAGTGCCGTGTCACGAAGCCGCCGGCATAGGGCGTGTTGCGCACGACCGCATAGTCCTTGGCATTGAGCACCTGCTCGACGGTCTGGGTTACGATCGGCGCGCAGGTGGTGCCGTGGCAGTCGCCGAGCACGAAGGCGGCACTGTGGGCGCCACGGGCCGGACGGCTGCTCGACGGCATCGAATGGCAGTCTACCAGGATGCAGTAGCCGAAACGCTCCTTGGTGCTCTCGACCAGGCTGCGCAGCGCCTCGTGATAAGGCCAGTAGTAGCTGCGGATGCGCTCCAGCCCTTCCTCGAGGGTCAGTTTCTTGCGGTAGATGTTGGCGCCATTGGCGACCACCCGGGCGATGGTGCCCAGGCCCGCGGCGACACGGGGGGAGGAGGTGTTGGCATAGGGCGGCAGGCGATCGCGGAATACCGCGGGGTCGAGCTCGTAGGGCTCGCGGTTGGGATCGACGAAGGCGCGCGGGAAGAGGGCGTGGAGCAGCGGCGCGCCCATCTCCGGTGCGCAGCCGAAGATCTCGTGCACGAAGCTGTCCTCGGAGCGCCTGAGGCTCATCGCATCGAGGCGCGAGGAAGCCAGAAAATCGGCGGGATATTCGCTGCCGCTGTGAGGCGAGGCAAAGACCAGCGGCAGGGTCTGCCGCTCCGGCTGGATGATCTCGTGAGGCTTTGGGGCCTGGGCGCTCGGCGCGATCGCGTCCATGTCTCTATGGGCTTGTTTACGATACCGTTCTAGGCCAAAGGCCGGGCCCTGTCATGTCCGATTCGAAGGACTTGCCCGGGCCCTGGGGCCGAACCTTGGGCCATTGATCCACCCTCGACCATTAAGGTCTACTTGGGGCTTTGCCGCTAGTCTATACTCTCCCGGCCGCAGTAAAAGCTGTGACCAGTCAAAGGCGGCCTGCCTGAAGCCGCCGGCTTGGCGTTGCCGGCGAAATATGCTTAACGGTCCCGTCGTCGCCGACACCCGCATTGCGCTTAGGCGTCGGTGGATGAGAAAGTACAAGCCGGATTCCGAAGCCGGCAGGGCCGCAGGTAGAACGAGAGGCCGAATACAGGGGACAATGGCGCAAATCCTTCTTGCTGAAGACGACACTTCCATGCGGGAGTTCCTGGCCAAGGCACTGCGCAACGCCGGTCACCATGTGGTGGCGGTGGGCGATGGTCTGGATGCCATAGAATCCCTCGACGGCTTCCGCGCGGACCTGCTGCTGGCCGACGTGGTGATGCCCGGGCTCGACGGTATCGAGCTGGCGCGCCGGGCGGCCAAGCTGCAGCCCGGCCTCAAGGTCATGTTCATCACGGGTTTTGCCGCCGTAGCCCTGAAGAATCGGGATCAGACTCCGCAGGGCGCGCGCATTCTCTCCAAGCCCTTTCACCTGCGCCATCTGGTGGAAGAGGTGGATTCCATCCTCTCGATCTAGCCCGGCCGGCCAGGGCCCCGGAAAACAGCCGTTTCGGCTGATGTGCGGAGGCTTGAAAAAGCCGGGGGATAGTGCTACTTCGCCTGCTCTCCGGCGGTTCCGCCGGAAGGCTCCGTTCCGGGATGCCCGCCGCAGGCGGTCCCGAAGCCCCCCTCCAGGCCGGCTGTGGCCCTGGTGAGTTGCAAGGGGGGAGCGGCGGAGCGGCCTCGAGACCGGATTTCGAGAGTCGGGCGTATAGCTCAGCGGGAGAGCGCCTCGTTGACATCGAGGAGGTCCCTGGTTCAATCCCAGGTACGCCCACCATTCCCTTCAATACTCAGCTTCACAATGGCGTGTTGCGCTGGCGGTGGTCAGGGAAAGCGCGCTTCTTCCTCGACCACGTTCAGGTCCATGTGGTTGCGCATGTAGCGCTCGGCGGCCGGTAGTTCCGGCTGGTGGTCCCACGGCCGGTAGCGGCCCTGGCGCAGGGCGTCGTAGACCACCCAGCGCCGCGCCTGGCTCTCGCGCACCTCGGCGTCGAAGCGCTGCATGTTCCAGCGCGCTGCCAGTTGTGCGCGGAAGCCGGCGAGCCGCTCCGCGTGGTCCGGATCGGCCGCCAGGTTGCGCCGTTCCTGCGGGTCGGCGGTGAGGTCGAAGAGCTGCGGCGGGTCAATCTCGCAATGATTGAACTTGAAGCGCTCGTCGCGCAGCGAGACCAGCGGCGCGCAGGAACCTTCAGCGGCATACTCCATCATCACCGGGCGCCGGCGCGGGCTGCCGCCGGCGATCGGCAGCAGGGATTCCCCGTCCAGCGTTGCGGCGGCCGGATCGGGAGCGATGCCGGCCAGCTCGCAGAGGGTCGGCAGGATGTCGAGGGCGGAGGCGGGGGTGTCGATACGGCCTTCGCCCAGGCCGGGGCCCGCCATCATCAGCGGAATGCGCGCTGAGCCCTCGAAGAAGCTCATCTTGAACCACAGGCCGCGCTCACCCAGCATGTCGCCGTGATCGGCCAGGAAGATCACCACGGTGTCCTCGGCCATCTCGCAACTCTCCAGCACGTCGAGCAGCCGGCCGATCTTCTCGTCGAGATAGGAGATGTTGGCGAAGTAGGCGCGGCGCGAACGGCGCACGTCGTCCCCGGTGATCTCGAAGCGGCGGAAGTCGACACTCTCGAGCAGGCGCCGGCTGTGCGGGTCCTGCTCCTCGTAGGGGATTGCCGCGACTTCCGGCTGCAGCGCCGGACAGTCCTCGTAGAGGTCCCAGAAGCGCTGGCGCGCCACGTAGGGGTCGTGCGGGTGGGTGAAGCTGACGGTCAGGCACCACGGCTGTTCGCCGCGCAGCCGCGCCAGGCGGTAGAGCTCGGCCTCGCCATGAAAGGCGACCTCGTCGT
>DAIQBR010000200.1:0-6926 GCA_036781105.1 Kiloniellaceae bacterium | reverse complement strand
CGGCGCGCGCCGCGGCCGCCGCCGGGCGCATCCCGCCGGTCAGCGGCCTGCAGATCGGCGTGGTCAGCGCCCTGGAGAACGATCCCGCCGGCGAGGACCGCATCGAGGTGCGCCTCGTCACGGTGAGCGAGACCGACGGCCTGGTCTGGGCGCGCATCGCCGCCTTCGACGCCGGCGGCGACCGCGGCGCGGTCTTCCGCCCGGAGATCGGCGACGAGGTGGTGCTCGGCTTCATCGACGACGATCCGCGCGACCCGGTGGTGCTCGGCGCGCTGCATTCCAGCGCCAAGGCGGCGCCGATCCCCGGCAGCGACGACAACCACGAGAAGGGCTACGTCTCGCGCGCCGGCATGAAGCTGGTCTTCGACGACGACAAGCCCAGCGTGACCATCGAGACACCCGGCGGCGCGCTGCTGCGCCTCGACGACGACGCGGGCAGCCTGGAGCTGGCCGACCAGAACGGCAACGTCGTGAAGATGGAAAGCTCGGTCCTGAAGATCACCGCCGCGGCCGATTTCAAGGTGAAGGCGACGGGCAACGTCACCATCGAGGGCGTGAACGTCGATCTGAAAGCCAGCGCCGCCGCCGGCGTGAACGGTTCCGCCTCGGCGAAGCTGGAAAGCAGCGGACAGACCACGGTGAAGGGCTCCGTGGTCATGATCAACTGAAGGAGCACCGCAATGCCTCCTGCCGCGCGTGTCGGTGACATGCATGTCTGCCCCATGGTCAATCCGGGGCCGGTGCCCCATGTCGGCGGCCCGATCTCGGGCCCGGGCGCGGCGACGGTGCTGATCGGCGGCATGCCGGCGGCGCGGGCGACGGACATGGCGGTCTGCTCCGGCCCGCCCGACGTCCTGCTGCCCGGCTCCTCGACGGTGCTCATCGCCGGCATGCCGGCGGTGCGCCTGGGCGATTCCACCGCGCATGGCGGCTCCGTCGTGGCCGGCCTGCCCACGGTCCTGATCGGGGGCTGAGCGATGGATCCCGAAGACCGCTTCATCGGCCGCGGCTGGGCCTTTCCGCCCGCCTTCGTGAAGTCCGGCGCGCCGGGCGCCGAGCGCGGCGAGGTGGCCATGACCGGCGGCATCGAGGACATCCGCCAGAGTCTCGGCATCATCCTCGGCACCGCGCTGGGCGAACGCCTCATGCGGCCCGACTTCGGCTGCAATCTGGAAGACCAGGTCTTCGACGCCATGAACGCCAGCATGGTGAGCTACGTCGAAAACCTGGTGAAGACGGCGATCCTCTACCACGAGCCGCGCATCGACGCCGACCAGATCTCGGTGACGCCGGACCAGCCGGCGGGCCGTCTCGACATCAAGGTGAGATACCGGGTGCGCGGGGCCAACTCGCGCTTCAACGTCGTCTATCCCTTCTATCTGAACGAGGGCTGATGGCATGGCCAAGTGCAGCTCCCGCTCGCCGCTCATCCGCTCCGGCATTACCCAGGCCGGCCGCGACATCGCGGAGCTGCAGCCGGATTACTTCCGCATCGACGAGCGCGACCTCGCCGACATGGTGCTCTATGCCCAGGCGCTGTCGCGGGAGATCGCCTACTACGACCCGGACAACCAGCCGGCCGGTGACTGGGAGGCCTTCTTCGCTTCCGACGTCACCGCCACCCTGGCGGCGCTCGCCCGCCTGCCGGTGGAGTCCTTCCGCATCGCGCTCGCCGACGCCGAGGAATTCCTGCGCGACGACCCGGAGCGCGCCGAGCCGGAGTTGCGCGCCTACTTCAACCTCATCTTCCACCTGCCGGTCGCCCTCTTCGGCGAACTGGCCAAGGGGCATGCGCGGCTGAACCGCGACCACCCGCTGCACGGCCTGCTGACCCAGCTTGTCGAGGACGACCTTGCCGGCCCGCTGGAAGACCTGCTGCGCTTCTACAAGGGCGCGGTGGGGCTGGGCCTGCCGCTGGAGGACCCGGAGCCGCCCCTGGTGGCGGCGGACTACGGCAGCGGCGCGCCGGCCGATCCGAAACCGCGCCTCTCCGACACCGTGGCGGCGGCGGTCTTCGTGTCGGAGGTGCTGACCCAGCGTGTCCTTGCCGGCGCCTCGGCGCAGGCGCTGGGCGCGGCGGACTGGGCGGCCTTCGCCGCCGGGATCACCGGCGATCCGACGCCCTACCAGCAGGCCTCGGGGCCGCACCTGCTTTACGAGCAGATCTACGACGCGCTGACCTACAACCTGCTCGCGACACCGCTGGAGCGCATCTTCCAGGCGCTGGAGCGGGCCCGGCAGGAAGCGCAGGCGGCCCTTGAGCGCAGCCTTCGGGAAGTCGACGACCACACGCCGCACTACGGCCTCTATCTCGCCTTCCTCGACATGCTGGCCGTCGCCCGGGACGAGCTGAACGGCATGACGGCGCGCCATCTCGACTTTTACTACGGCGAGATCCTGCGCATGGTGCCGCGCGCGCCGGTCCCCGACAGCGTGCACGTGCTCTTCGACCTGGCCAAGGGAACCCAGGCCCGCGCCGTCGCGGCGCAGACGGGCCTGCGTGCCGGCAAGGACGCCCTCGGCAAGGACGTCGAATACCGCACTGCCGACGACATGGTGGTCAACCGCGGCAAGCTGGCCGAGCTGCGCGCCCTGCGCGTCCACTCGGTGGAGACCGGCGGCAAGCTCTACCAGACGGTCTTTGCCAGCCCGGTCGCCAATTCGACCGATGGTTTGGGCGAGGAGCCGGTCGAGGCCGGCGACGGCTGGTCGCCCTTCGGCCCCTTGCCCTATCCGGAAGGCGCCGACGAGGCGCAGGCGCCCTTTGCCCGCGTCGGCTTTGCGCTCGCCGACCGGCGCCTCTTTCTGCGCGAGGGTAATCGTGGCGTCATCATCGGCCTCGACCTGGATGCCCCGCTGCCCGACTTCGCCCTGGCCGCCATGCGGGTGCGGCTGACAACGCCCGAGGGATGGCATGAGGTCGGCGGTGTTCTGGCCGGTCCGGTCGGAGCGCCGAACCGGCTGCTGGCGGTCTTCCTGCTCGACGGCGATCAGCCGGCGGTCGTGCCCTTCGATCCGGAACTCCACGCAGAAGAGAACGGCGGTGGTTATGAGACGGGCCTGCCGGTCGCCGAACTGACCTTCAATTTCAAGGACGAGAGCGACATCACCGCACGGGCCTTCGCGGTGCTGCGCTCGGCGCGCATCGAGAACGCCTACCTCCTCGTCGGCGCCGGTGGCCTGCGCTCGCTCAGCTTTCAGACGCCGGACGGCGCGGCGGACCCCGCCAAGCCGTTTCCCGCTTTCGGGGCGCGGCCGCGCCAGGATGCGGCCCTGATCATCGGCAGTTCGGAGATCATGGCAAAGCCGATCTTCGGTCTGAACTTCAACGTCGCCTGGGAGCAGACCCATTCCTTCACGAGCCACTTCCGCAAGGCGACCGTCTCGGATTTCGACAGCCGGGTGAGCTACCTCAGCAAGGGCAGCTGGCAGGCCTCACCGACGGACATGCAGCTGAAGATCAACCAGTCGGCGCCCCTTTTGGTGGCGACCGGCGAGAATCTGATCGACGGCACCGCGGCGATGACCCTCGACAACCCGATCTACGGCCCCGGGGCGCGCAACGGCTTCATGCGGCTGGAACTGGGCTCGCACTTTGGCCACGAGGCCTATCCCGGCGAGTTGACGCGGGCAACTATCGCCATCGCCAACAGTCTGTTCGGCTACAACTTCAACAAGGACGATGCCAACTATAACTACGAGGAGAACGAGGACGGCCGCTTCGTCCCCAAGCTGCCCTACACGCCGGTGATCCGGGAGATCACGGCCAACTACCTCACCACTCTGGGCCCGCCCGCCCGTTTCTATCACGTCGCCCCCTTCGGCCAGGCGCCGCGCGAGGCAGAGGGGGCGGCCCTGCTGCCGCCGCTGGACTACGAGGCCGCGCTCTTCCTTGGTATCGAGGACTTCGAAGCGCCGGCAAGGCTCTCCCTGCTGATGCAGGTCGCCAACGGCTCCGGCGATCCCCTGCTGGAAGTGCCCGAGCTGTCTTTTCACTATCTCGCGGGCGATGAGTGGAAGGCCTTCCTGGAGCAGGAGGTTGACGACAAGACCGGTAACCTCGCCGCCTCGGCGGTGCTCGGGCTGGCGCTGCCGGAAGCCGCGGACGGCGACCACGGCCTCATGCCCGCGGGCCTGCATTGGCTGCGCCTGGCCGCGCCGCAGAACGCCGCGGCAGTGAACAGCCTCATCGCCGTCGAGGCGCAGGCGGTGCGCGCCGCCTTCGCCGAGCGCGGCAACGATCCGCAGTTCCTGGCCACGCCGCTGCCGCCGGAGACCATCGCCAAGCTCGCGCAGCCCGATGCGAAGATCAAGAAGGTGCGGCAGCCCTTCGCAAGCTTCGGCGGACGCCCCGAGGAGAGTCCCGAGGCTTTCCGCCGCCGTGCCGCCGAGCGGCTGCGCCACAAGGACCGTGCCGTCGCCATCTGGGACTACGAGCACCTGGTGCTGGAAGCGGCACCGGAGCTCTACCGCGTGAAGTGCCTGAGCCATACCGAACTGGTGCGCGAGGCCGGCAAGGTGGTCGCCGACAACGAAACGAGCCCCGGCGGCGTGGTCGTCGTCACGGTGCCCTGGACCCTGGGCCGCCCCCATCTCGATCCGCTGCGCCCCTACACCGACCAGGCGACCCTGAAGAAGGTGCGCGATCTGCTGAGCACGCGCCTCTCGCCCTTCGTGCGCCTGGAGGTCGCCAATCCGAAGTTCGAGGAAGTACAGGTCAAGTTCAAGGTCGCCTTCCTGGATGGCATCGACGACATCGCCTTTTACCTGGGTGAACTGGAGAAAGCCGTCATCGGTTATCTCGCGCCCTGGAGCGTGGGCGCCGGTGAGGACATCACCTTTGGCGGCAAGCTGCGCAAGTCCAGCGTCATCGATTTCGTCGAAGAACTGCCCTACGTGGATTTTCTCGAGGACTTCGAGATGTACCACCGCCCGGATCCGGACGTGCTCGCCTGGACGCCGGCGGACATGGAGACCATCGAGGCCACCACGGCCCGTTCCATCCTGGTCTCCTCGCGCAAGCACATCATCGAGGAGCTGGTCTGAGCGATGGATGACGCGCCCTTCATCGACCGCAACAGGCTGCTGGCGCCGGCCCAGGACTATGCCGAGCTGCGCGACCTCGGACTCGCCCGCATCCAGGCGCTCTCCGGCAAGGTCTGGACCGACCACAACAGCCACGATCCGGGCATCACCATCCTGGAAACCCTGGCCTACGCGATCACCGATCTCGGCTACCGCACGGGCTTTTCCACCGCCGACCTGCTGACGCGCCCGGAGGGCGTCATCGGGTCGTCGTCGGAAACCGGCCTGTTCCCGGCCCACGAGGCACTCACCTGCTCGCCGATCACCATCGCCGATCACCGCCAGGTGCTGCTGCGCATCCGCGATGTCCACAACGCCTGGCTCGATCCCATGCAGGACCCGGCGGAGCCCGCCAACTACCGGCTTTCCGAGGTGCCGATTTACGCGGATTGCGCGCACGACCGCCTGACCTACGACGCCGTGGTCGACGGCAACCCGACCCACCCGGTGAAGCTCAGCGGCCTCTACAAGGTCCTGGTGGAACTGGAGAAGGACGACCTCCTCGGTTCGCTGAACGAAACCTCGCTGCCCTACACCTTCAAGTCCGGCCCGCTGAAGGGCGTGCGCGTGGCCCTCGATGCCGAGGATACGGCCTTCCTCGCCGGTGAAGTCGACTTCACTGCCGACTTCGCGGGCATCGCCGGCACGCCGACGGTGACGGGCTCCGGTCTCTCCTTCGCGGCCACCGCGCAGGTCCAGCTCGACGGCGGCGGCACGGTGAACTTTGCCCAGCTCACCATCGCGGTGACCGAGGACCGGCCGCGGCCGACCGCCGATCCGGTGACGGTGACGCCTGCGCTGCTGGTGACCGAGCTGTCGCGCGACGACGAGGATGCCATCCTCAAGCGTTTCTGGGAGAAGCAGCAGCGGCGCCAGAATGCCCTGGAGCGTGTGCGCTGCGTGCTGAACGCCCATCGCGCGCTCTGCGAGGACTGGCTGAGTGTCGCCACGGTGGCGCCCTACCGTGTCGGCGTCTGCGCCGACATCGATCTCGCGCCGGAGGCGGACCTGGAAGAGGTGCAGGCGAAGGTTTTCCACGCCATCGAACAGTATCTCAGTCCGCCGGTGAACTGGCGCAGCCTCGACTCCCTGCTGGAGGCGGGCGTGCCGGCCGACGAGATCTTCAATGGTCCTTACATCGACTACAACTTCGAATGCGAGGGCGAGACGGTCTTCACCAAGCCCGGCTTCTTGACTCAAGAAGACCTCGAAGCCTGCGCGCTGCGCCGGGCGGTGCACAGCTCCGATATCATCAATATCGTGGTCGACATCGAGGGCGTGCAGGGCGTGCGCGGCCTCACTCTCCGGGCCTACGGCGCCGACGACAAGCCGATCGGGCCGACCGAGGAGTGGACCCTGGAGGTGCCGCCGGACCACCAGCCGGTGCTCTACTTCGAGGGCACCAAGGTGCTGCTGTTCAAGAACGAACTGCAATACCGCGCCCAGGAGGTGGAGTTCCGCCGCACCCTGGAGCATCTGCGCGCCATGAGCCGCGCGGCGCTCTACGTGCCCCCCGACCAGGTGCTGCCGGCGGTGATCGGCCGCTGGCGCAGCCCCGATGCCGCCTATCCGGTCCAGCACGACCTGCCGCGGGTCTACGGGGTCGGTCCTGCGGGCCTGACGCCCGATGAGCCGGCCGGGCGCTTCGCCAAGGCGCGCCAGCTCAAAGGATACCTGGCGCATTTCGACTGGCTGCTCGCCGACTACCTCGGCCAGCTCGCCAACGTGCGGCGGCTGCTGTCGCCGGACCCCGCCCTGGCGCGCACCTACTTCCCGCAGTACCTCTCGGCGGTCGCCGGCACGCTGGGGACCTTCGAGGACGACCAGGGCGCATACGACCA
>DAIQBR010000199.1:6752-6962 GCA_036781105.1 Kiloniellaceae bacterium | reverse complement strand
AGGACAAGACGCTGCACGGCATGCAGTCCTGGGTCGCCCTGCCGCTCGACCATGAAGAAACGGCGCCGGCCTTCAAGCACCATGCTGTCGACACGCTGCCGGTCATCCAGCACGACGGGGTGTGGATGCGGCTCATTGCCGGGCGCGCCTATGGTGAAAGCGCGCCCGTCGAGATCTTCTCCGATCTCTTCTATCTGCACGTCGAACTGG
>DAIQBR010000199.1:1428-6662 GCA_036781105.1 Kiloniellaceae bacterium | reverse complement strand
GCCGGTGGCGTCACCCTGGATGGTACCGGCTACGGACCCGCCACCATGATGGTGGTGAAGCCCGGGGCCCCGGTGGTGCTGACCGCCACGACGCCCAGCCGGGTCATGCTGCTGGGCGGCGCGCCCCTGGAAGGCAGGCGCCATATCTGGTGGAACTTCGTCGCCTCCAGCCAGGATCGCATCGAGCAGGCCAAGGCCGACTGGAAGGCGGGGCGCTTCGGCAAGGTGCCCGGCGAGAAGGACTTCATCCCCTTGCCGGACGATTGAACGCCGACCACTAACCCGTTCAAAAATTAGCTTCTCTTTTGAGCCGTCGCGGACTTCCGCGCGCCCCTGCCTGCTGCGCCCTGTATGCCTCCGCGCCGGCCGGGCCCGCGTGAGGGACCGCAGGCGGGCGGAAAAGTGGTTTTGCTTCAGTCGGGTACTGCGAAATCCGGCAGTCGGCTGTTGCCAGATGTGAACCTGCAGGACGCCGCGGGCGACCTACGCGGACAGGACAGTTGGTTTCCACCACCAGAACCAGTCCAGGAGGATGATCATGTCGCCGCAGACCCCTGTGAACTCGCACCTCCGCCATTGTCCCGGCCGGAAGGTTCTCGCCTCAACCGCTCTGGCAGCCGCGCTGCTGCTGCCCGGTGTTGCCAGTGCCGACACCGACAGCATCGAGGTGGTCGACGTCGTAACCAAGAAAATTCACGTCCTGAGCAACGGCAGCTACTACCACGACGTCCCCTTCGGGCCGATCGTGGTCGACGTGCGCATTCGCGCAGATGCCGAGGTCAGCGGGTATATCCTGAGCTGGAAGGCCTACTTGCAGATCGTGAACGAGGACGACATCTTCATCGATCTTGAAGAGGCGGCCGTCTCCAAGAGCTATCCGAAGTTTCATCGCCCCAAGGAGGTCGACCGCATCGAGACCATCGCGGCCAGCCAGAGCCTGTGGAAGCAGCAGGTAAAAACAATGTGCAACGAGCTGGCCGACGACCTGCGGGCGGAGGGCCTCAAGAATGCAGAGATCTTTTCTCAGGACCGCACGTTCGATCTCGCGGTTGAAGCCCGGCTGAATGTCGAAGCGAGCGGCGCCACCGGCATCCAACAGGCTGTTTCCCCTCCGTACTTTCGCGACGACAGCCCGAAGATCGAGGTTGTCTGCAAGAAGTGGGGCGGTTCGCAGATCCCGCAGGCCAGCAACAACATGACCACCCTGCCGGCCAAGGTGGTGAACAGTGGCCTGTCGATCGTCGAGCGCTCCGGCCTGTCCGGCGTCTGCAAGATCCGCCTCGACGGCTGGTTCACCACGGACCACAAGGGCGCCAACGTCAGCTACCGCTTCGAAACCTACGATGGCAAGAAGAGCAACGTCGAGACCGCCAACACCGGCGACTCGAAAACCGCCACCTTCAGCCGCTGGGAAGACATCGCCAACGAGCCGAGTGGCGACGAGACCGGCAAGGTGCGCCTGGTCGGGGTGAGCCACGAATTCGCAACCGACTGGGTCGATTACCATCTGGAGTGCAGCGAGGGCGGCCCGAGCACCCTGGTGTCGAACTCGCCGCCGCTGCTCACCATGACCGTGGTGCCGCAGGGCAAGGTAATGGTGCACGGCCGCATCTGCCCGGCCGTGGTGAAGCTGGTCGGCGTGATGAACGGGCGCGGCAACTTCTCCGGCCACGCGCTGTTCTTCGGGCCGGGCTACATCTCGCCGCTGCGCGACCACACCATCACCCACGGCGAGAAGGTGCTGATCGGCGCCGAGGCGGAACTGAACTGGGACAACTTTGCCCCAATGGATTTCGGCCTGCTCAGCCAGACGCGCGACTTCGGCTTCAACGTTACCGACGAGAACGACAAGGTCATCGCCTCCCTGCCGAAGAGGCCGTACTTCATCGAGTGCCGCAAGCCGCAGGTGAATCCGGCCGTCTCTCTGGGCGGGACGGGTGGTCTGACCATTGAAAGGAAGCAGCCGACCCTGCCGTTGACGCCGCCGCCGGTGCAGAGCCTGCAGCGCAATCAGGTCCAGACGCCGCCGCAGCGCCTGCAGCGCCGGCTGATCCGTCCGACGAACTAGACGACGCCTGAGCGAAGCCGGCTACGCGAGCGCAGCCCTGCATCGCGTAGCCGGTTTTCCTTCGCCCCGCCTGGCTTGAAGCCGGGCAGGGCGGGTTTCGGAGGGGACTACTGGACCGCGGAGTCGCGGCGGATCTGGTCGAGACGGATCTCGTACTCTTCCTTGCTCATGTTGCCGGCCTCGTAGGCCTTCTGGACGCGTTCGCGCTCGTTGCTCAGGTGAATTTCGTAGCCGCCGCCGGTGGCACCGGCGCCGACCGCGCCGCCCACCAGGGCCGCACAGCCGCTGACCAGGAACGCCGAGCCCACCACAACGGCAATTGCCGCAAACCTACGCATGCCTACCTCCCAGAATTCACAGAATGATCGCCTCAAGAACGCGGGACTTGCGGAAAGGTTCCCGCCGTTCAGCCGTCGCGTTGGGACGGAATGGTGCCCGCTGGCGGACTCGAACCGCCACGGCCTTGCGGCCCCGAGATTTTAAGTCTCGTATGTCTACCGATTCCATCAAGCGGGCCCGGACGTCTCTTCGGGCTCCTTAAGGCCCGAAAACAAGCGCTTCCTTGTGCCCCAGGCCCTGCGCCGTTGCAAGGCTTCGCCGGGCAGGCCGAATTCCCGGCTCCCGCAGGTTTTCCCGCTTTTTCAACCGCTTCCATTGAACCCGCGCCGTTCCCTTCACGACTGATGGGGCAGAGAGGGCGGTTGCCTTCTCGCCGCCGATCGGGAATCGCCGTCTGCCCACGGCGAGGCCCATGGCGGGCCGGGCAAGGCTCTCCCACGCCACCGCCCGGTCCGCCATACGCTCCGCGGGCCGCTGACCTTCTCCACCCCTGGGAAGCGGCCCGTGGGGCACCCCCCTTGCTGGTGTCGCGGCACGGCTTCTTCTATGAAGGGGAGGCGCGAACACATGGCACGAACCTGGGGGAGGCAACGGCGATGGCCGGACGGCTCGGCGGCAAGGTGGCGATGGTGGTGGGCGCGGGCTCCTCGGGGCCCGGCTGGGGCAACGGCAAGGCCACGGCGGTGCTCTTCGCGCGCGAGGGCGCGGCGGTGTTCTGCGTCGACATCAACCTCGCTGCCGCCGAGGAGACGGCCTCGATCATCGCCGGCGAGGGCGGCCGCGCCGAGGCCTGGCGTGCCGACGTCTCCCAGGCCGGCGAGGTCGCGGCCATGGTGGCGCGCTGCCTGGAGGTCTTCGGGCGCATCGACGTGCTGGACAACAACGTCGGGATCCTGGAGATCGGCGGCCCGGTCGAGGCCAGCGAGGAAAGCTGGGACCGCGTCATCGACGTGAACCTGAAATCCATGTTCCTCACCTGCAAGCACGTGCTGCCGGTGATGCAGCGCCAGGGCGGCGGCGCCATCGTGAACATCGCCTCCATCGCCGGCATCCGCGATACCGGCGTGCCCTACATCTCTTACTCCACCAGCAAGGGCGCGGTGGTGCCCTTCACCCGCTCGGTGGCGCTGCAGTACGCGAGAGAGGGCATCCGCGCCAACGCGGTGCTGCCCGGCCTGATGAACACGCCGATGATTGTCGAGCCGCTGAAAGGCGCCTACGCCCAGGGCGACGTCGAGGCGATGATCCGCAAGCGCGACGCCCAATGCCCGAGCGGCAAGATGGGCGACGCCTGGGACGTCGCCCACGCCGCGCTGTTCCTGGCTTCCGACGAGGCGAAGTACATCACCGGCACCGAGCTGATCGTCGACGGCGGCATCACGGCGAAGTTTGCCTAACTTTTCCCCTCTCCCCTCGCGGGAGAGGGTTAGGCGAAGCTGGGTGAGGGGGCGCGGCCCGCACCGAGCCATCCCCCTCACCCGGCTCCGTCTAGGCTCACTCCGTTCGCCAAGACTTTGCATCCCTCTCCCGCGAGGGGAGAGGGAATTCTATTGCGCCGCCTTCTTCCGCCGCTTGCCGGCGGCGAGGTTCAGCACTTCGACCAGCAGCGAGAAGGCGATGGCGAAGTAGAGGTAGCCGCGCGGCAGGTGGAAGTGCAGGGCGTCGGCCACCAGGGCGACGCCGATGAGCAGCAGGAAGGCCAGCGCCAGCATCTTGGTGGTCGGGTGGTGGCGGATGAAGTTGCTGATCGGGGTGGCGGCGAACATCATCACGGCGATGGCGATGACCACGGCGGTGACCATGATCGGCAGGTTGTCGGTCATGCCGACGGCGGTGATCACCGAATCCAGCGAGAAGACGAGGTCGATGACGAGGATCTGGGCGATGGCCGCGGCGAAGGAGGCCGATTTGCCGCCGCCATGCGCTTCCTCGCCGCCTTCGACGGTGCCGTGGATTTCCGTGGTCGCCTTGGCCAGCAGGAAGAGCCCGCCGCCCATCAGGATGATATCGCGCCAGGAGACCTCCAGGTCGAAGACCTCGAACAGCGGTGCGGTCAGCTTGGTCAGCCAGACGAGGCCGGCCAGCAGGGCGAGGCGCCCGAAGAGGGCGAGGCCCAGGCCCAGGCGCTGGGCCAGGAGGCGGCGGTTCTCGGCCACTCTTTCGGTTATGATGGACAGGAAAATGATGTTGTCGATGCCGAGCACGATCTCCAGGAAGGTCAGGGTCAAAAGGCTGGCCCAGACGTTGGGATCCGCAATCCAGTCGAGCATCGTCACTTTCTCCGTCGTTTCGGGCGGCGCAGATGGTATCAGCGCCGGACCCCGGCGTAACGGTTTTCCAGCGGCCGGGGTTGCATCAGGAAGCCCGGCAAGCCCGAGATAATATCTGAGGGACAAGGTATGGACGCCAAGCAGAAGGAAGACTGGAGCTTCGTCACCCTGCTCGACGGTGCTGGCGGCGCCGCGCGCCAGCCGGCCGGCAAGCGCGCGCCGGGCCCGGAAGAGCTCGGCCCCCATGAGGTGGTCTGGGCGCATCTGCAGCGCGACTCCGCCTCGGCACAGCACTGGCTGGCGCGCGAGCGCGGCATTCCCTCCCTGGTGCGTCAGGCGCTCACCGTCGAGGAGACCCGGCCGCGCTGTACCCAGCTGGAAGGCGGCCTGCTGCTCATCCTGCGCGGCGTGAACCACAACCCGGAGGCGGACCCGGAAGACATGGTGTCGATCCGCATCTGGACCGACGGCAAGCGCATCATCTCGGTCTGGCTGCGCCGGCTGCTGGCGATCGGCGACATCTACGAGACGCTGGAGCAGGGCCGCGGCCCGAAGAA
>DAIQBR010000199.1:0-1371 GCA_036781105.1 Kiloniellaceae bacterium | reverse complement strand
ACGACCGCATCGACGAACTGGAGGACGAGGTTCTGGAGTCGTCCAATCCGGCGTTGCGCGAGCGCCTCGCCGCGGTGCGCCGCCAGGCCATCGTGCTGCGGCGTTATTTCGCGCCCCAGCGCGAGGCCCTGCAGCGCCTGGCCAGCGACCCGGACATGGCGCCCTGGCTGGAGTCGCGCGACCGCCACCAGCTGCGCGAGGTGGCCGACCGCATCACCCGCTACGTGGAAGACCTCGACGCCGGTCGCGAGCGGGCCAGCGTGGTGCACGACCAGCTCGCCAACCACCTCTCCGACGAGCTGAACCGCGGCATGTACACCCTCTCGATCGTCGCCGCGGTCTTCCTGCCGCTGGGTTTCCTCACCGGCCTGCTGGGCATCAATGTCGGCGGCATGCCGGGCGCCGACACGCCCTGGGCTTTCGCGGCCGTCTGCGTGATCCTGGCGGTACTCGCCGGCCTCGAGGTCTGGCTGCTGCGCCGGCTGAAGTGGATCTGAATGAAATGCCCTCTCCCCTCGCGGGAGAGGGATCAAAAAGCTAATCCTCCCCCGGGGCCGGAAGCTGTCTTCGCCCGACGATGCGGGCGGGCAGCAGGCGGAAGACCAGCGGCGTGCAGACCACGATGAAGAAGATACGCACGATGTGGTGCGTCGCCACCAGTGCGGCGTCGATCGACAGCGCCAGGGCGATGAGGCTCATCTCGGCGACGCCGCCGGGCGCGAAGGCCAGGAACAGGCCGATGGTCGGCAGGCCGGTCATCGGGTGCAGCAGTACCGCGAAGAGCAGGCCCGAGAGTACCAGGATGACGGTGCTGCCGACGGAGGCCAGAATCGTCTTCACGAAGAGGGCCATTTTCACGCCGGCGAAGCGGCAGCCGATGGTGGTGCCGACCACCACCTGGGCCGCGGCCACCAGCTCGGTCGGCGGCTTGGCCTCGGTCAGGCCGCTCATGTGGAAGGCGGCCGAGAACACCATCGGCCCGAGCACCGCGGCGGCGGGCAGGCGCGCCAGCTTGGCCAGCACGTAGCCGGCGACGCCACAGAAGGTCAGGACCAGCAGGTCGAAGGCGTCGGACTCGGCAAGGGGAATGCCGCCGGCGGGGCGCGGGCCCGGCGTGTAGCCGAAGATCAGCTGCATGAGAAAGGGCAGTGCCAGCACCACCAGCAGAATGCGCGAGGTGTGGGTCAGCGAAATGATCCGCTCGTCACCGCCGTTCTGGCTGCCGACCAGCACCATCTCCGAGAGGCCGCCGGGCGCCGCCGAGAAGTAGGCGGTGATCGGATCGTAGCCGCACACCCTGCGCAGGAACACGGCGACCACCCCCGTGACCGCAAGGGTGTAGACGGCGAGACCCGCCAGCGAGATGGTCCA
>DAIQBR010000198.1:3954-7034 GCA_036781105.1 Kiloniellaceae bacterium | reverse complement strand
TTCCGTGCTGCGTGACAGCGAGATCACGGCCAAGCTCTTCGACGACCTGGCCGAACGCTACAAGGAGCGCAGCGGCGGCTACAGCCGCGTGCTGAAGGCCGGCTTCCGCTACGGCGACATGGCGCCCATGGCGATCATCGAGCTGGTCGACCGCGACCCCGACGCCAAGGGCCTGGACTCCGGTCCGACCCAGGAAGTCGGCGAGGAAGAGGCCGAGGACTGAGGTCCGGTCCCGGTAAGCCTCCGAGTGGCAGGAACGATAGCGAAAGGCAGCCCGACAGGCTGCCTTTCGTGTTTGACGGTCCCGCTGCAGACCCCAAATATGGGACAGCCGGCCGCGCGGGCCGGCAGGGAGGAAGGCGCGACGTGACGAACTGGCTGCAACATTTCAGCGGAGGCCGCAGGGCCCTGGCCGTGGCGCTGTCGCTCTGCCTGGCCGGCGCCGCGGTTCTGCCCGCCGCCGCCCAGGAAACAACCCGCGAGGTGCCCGACAGCCGCGCGGAGGTCATGCTCTCCTTCGCGCCGGTGGTGAAGAAGGCGGCACCCGCGGTGGTGAACGTTCTGACCAAGAAGAAGGTGACGCAGCAGCGCCCGCTCTCCTCGCTGCTCGACGATCCCTTCTTCCGGCGCTTCTTCGGCGATGGCTTCGGCGACCAGAAGCGCCGTGAGCGCGACCAGTCCTCGCTGGGCTCCGGCGTCATCGTCGGCGCCGAGGGGCTCATCGTCACCAACGAGCACGTCATCAAGGGCGCCAGCGAGATCAAGGTGGTGCTGGCCGACCGCCGCGAGTTCGAGGCCGAGGTGGTGCTGACCGACGAGCGCACCGACCTCGCCGTGTTGCTGGTCGACCCTGGCGGCGCCGAACTGCCGGTCCTGGAGATGCGCGATTCCGACGACGTCGAGGTCGGCGACCTGGTGCTGGCGGTGGGCAACCCCTTCGGCGTCGGCCAGACGGTGACCAGCGGCATCGTCTCGGCACTGGCCCGCACCCAGGTCGGCATCACCGACTTCAGCTTCTTCATCCAGACCGATGCGGCGATCAACCCGGGCAACTCGGGCGGCGCCCTGGTGACCATGGACGGCCGCCTCATCGGCATCAACACGGCGATCTACTCGCGCTCCGGCGGCTCGGTGGGCATCGGCTTCGCGATCCCCGCCAACATGGTGCGCACCGTCGTGGAAAGCGCGCGCAGCGGCCACGCCCTGGTGCGCGCCTGGGCCGGCATCGCCGGCCAGGACCTGACCTCCGAACTGGCCGAGGGCCTGCGTCTCGACCGGCCCGGCGGCGTCGTCATCAGCGACGTCTACGAGGGCGGGCCGGCCGATCGCGCCGGTATCGCCCCCGGCGACGTCGTCGTCGCGGTGAACGAGCAGCCGGTGGCCGATCTGCAGTCGCTGCGCTATCGCGTGGCGACCGGCGTGCTGGGCGACTCGCTGGACGTCGAGGTGCTGCGCAAGGGGGAGGCCAAGATCGCCACCCTGCCGCTTGAGGCGCCGCCGGAGAGCCCGCCGCGCAACGAGGTGCGCCTGCTCGGTCACCACCCGCTGGGCGGCGCCTACATCGCCAGCCTGTCGCCGGCCCTGTCCGAGGAGCTCGACATGCCCGACAACTGGTCCGGCGTGGTGATCACCAAGGTGCAGCGCGGCACGCCGGCCGACCGCGTCGGCTTCCGCCCGCGCGACATCATCCTCTCCCTGAACGGCCAGAGCTACGAGCGCTCCGGCGACCTCTCCGACGCCCTCGATCAGATCAGCGACCGCTGGCAGATCGTGTTCAAGCGGGACGGCAAGGTGCGCCGGGTCGAATTCAGCTCCTGATGCCCGGCGATCCGATGTTCGGGGGACTCCGCCGGCCATGACCGGACTCTTCGAAAGCCAGGCGCCGCGCCCGCTGGCCGACCGTCTGCGCCCGCAGGCGCTCGACGAGGTGGTCGGGCAGGACCACCTGCCGACGGGCCGCTCGGACGCATGGTGCGCTCCGGCCGCCTTGCCTCGCTGGTGCTCTGGGGGCCGCCCGGCTGCGGCAAGACCACCATCGCCCGCCTGCTGGCCGACGAGACCGAGCTGGAGTTCGAGCCGCTGTCGGCGGTGTTCTCCGGCGTCGCCGACCTGCGCAAGGTCTTCGAGCGCGCCCGCCAGCGCCGCCTCGCCGGGCGCGGCACGTTGCTCTTCGTCGACGAGATCCACCGCTTCAACCGCGCCCAGCAGGACGGCTTCCTGCCCTACGTGGAGGACGGCACGGTGATCCTGGTGGGGGCGACCACGGAGAACCCCTCCTTCGAGCTGAACCCCGCGCTGCTGTCGCGCTGCCAGGTCATGGTGCTGAAGCGCCTCGACGAGGCGGCGCTGCGCGAGCTGCTGGCCCGTGCCGAGGCCGCCGAGGGCCGCGACCTGCCGCTGACGGCCGAGGCGCGCGCCGCCCTGATGGCCATGGCCGACGGCGACGGGCGCTACCTGCTGAACCTCGCCGAGGAGATCTTCGCTCTCGGAAGCGGTCCGGCGGGGGAGGGCGCCTGGAAGGCGGGGGACAAGCTCGACACCGCGGCACTGGCGCGGGTGGTGCAGAAGCGCGCGCCGCTCTACGACAAGGGGCAGGAGAGCCACTACAACCTCATCTCCGCCCTGCACAAGTCGCTGCGCGGCTCCGATTGCGATGCCGCGCTCTACTGGTTCGCGCGCATGCTGGCCGGCGGCGAGGACCCGCACTACATCGCCCGCCGCCTGGTGCGCTTCGCCGTCGAGGACATCGGCATGGCCGACCCGGCGGCCCTGACCCAGACCATCGCCGCCTGGCAGGCTTTCGAGCGCATCGGCAGTCCGGAAGGCGAGCTGGCCCTGGCCCAGGCGGTCATCTACCTGGCCACGGCACCCAAGTCGAACGCCGCCTACAAGGCCTATGGCGCCGCCCAGCGGGCCGCCCGCGACAGCGGCTCCCTGGCGCCGCCGGCCCATATCCTCAACGCCCCGACCCGGCTGATGAAGGACCTCGGCTACGGCAAGGGCTACGCCTACGACCACGACACCGCCGAGGGTTTCTCCGGGCAGGACTATTTTCCCGACGGGCTGCCGCGCCAGAATTT
>DAIQBR010000198.1:0-3944 GCA_036781105.1 Kiloniellaceae bacterium | reverse complement strand
GGCCGGTCGAGCGCGGTTTCGAAAGAGACGTACGCAAGCGATTGGACTACTGGGATAAGCTGCGCGCCCAGGCGAAAAAGGGCGGACCTGCGGGGGATGGGGACCCGGAAGCGGAGTAGCCCTGCGCCTCATGCGAATCAGCTATTCCGCCTTGCCGGTTGTGTGACACTCAAGAGCCCTTAATTTGTCACCCAGACAATAATGATCGGGCGCCCCGCAGCGCCCGCTGGCAGGTACTACGAGGGGTCGAAATGACGAACTACTGCGTGCCCGAGAAGGGTAAGGCAGCTCTCCTTTGCATCTCGGCACAGCGCGACTTCGTGGCGCCCGGCTCGCCCGTCCGGGCCTGCGGCTGGCCTTCCGCGCTGCCCAACATCGGCCGGCTGGTCGAAAGTTTCCGCGCTCAGCGCGCGCCCATCTATCACTCCGTGCGGCTCTACAAGCCCGATGGCTCCAATGTCGACGCCTGCCGCCGCCAGGCGGTGGAGGAGGGGCTGCGCATCCTCATGCCCGGCACCCTCGGCGCCGAGCTGATCGACGACCTGAAGCCCGACCCGGAGGTCCGCCTCGACCCCGAGACGCTCTTCGCCGGCGACTTCCAGGAGATCGGCCGCAACGAGTTCGTGCACTACCGCCCGCGCTGGGGCGCCTTCCACAACACCTCCCTGGAGGACCGGCTGCGCGCCCAGCGTGTCACCACGCTGGTGATCTGCGGCTTCAGTTTCTCCACCGGCGGCCGTGCCTCGGTCTACGAGGCCAGCGCCCGCGATTTCCGCATCGTCCTGGTGCCCGACGCCCTCTGCAACGCCACCGAAGAGGCGGTGCAGGAACTCGGCCGCATGGGCATCTACCTGATGGACACCACCAACTGCGTGGCCTGGATGGCCGGCGCCGGCCCGGGCACGGTGGCCGCCGCCTGACACCGCCGGCGCGAGCCGGTTTGCGTCCCGCCCTCCGCTTTGCTAGCTAGAACCCTTGCGGGGCCGTAGAGGGACAACACGGGCATGCAGCTTCAACTCATTGCCGCGGTCGCGGCCGGGGGCGCCTGCGGGGCCGTCGGGCGCTACCTGGTGGCAGCCCAGGTGACCGCCTGGACCGGCACCGGCTTTCCCTTCGGCACCCTCACCGTGAACGTCGTCGGCTCCTTCGCCATGGGCCTGCTGGTCGAACTCGGCGCCCTTGCCTGGTCGCCCTCGCCGGAACTGCGCTCCTTCCTCACCGTCGGCTTCCTCGGCGCCTTCACCACTTTCTCGACCTTCTCGCTGGAAACCGCGCTGCTCTACGAGCGCGGCGCGCTGCTGTACTGCGCGCTCTATGTCCTTGCCTCGGTGGTGCTGTCGGTCGGCGCCTTTTTCGCGGCGCTCGCCCTTGTGCGGGCCGCAGTCATATGACTGGCGTGCAGCAGGTGGCGGTGGAAGCGGCGGCCAGCGGCCAGCGCCTCGACCGCTGGTTCAAGCAGCACTTCCCGCAGATCACCCACGGCCGGCTGGAGAAGATGCTGCGCAAGGGCGAGATCCGTGTCGACGGGCGGCGGGCGAAAGCCTCGGAGCGGCTCGAGGCGGGCCAGACCGTGCGCGTGCCGCCGCTGCCCGACACGCCGCCCCCGGCGCCGGATCCTGACGCCGCCGCGTCCGCCGTCTCGGCGCGCGACCGCGACGCGCTGCAGGCGGCGGTGCTCTATCGCGACGACAACGTCATCGCCCTCGACAAGCCGGCCGGCCTGGCGGTGCAGGGCGGCAGCGGCCAGACCCGCCACCTCGACGGCATGCTCGATGCCCTGCGCTTCGGCGCCGACGAGCGCCCGCGCCTGGTCCATCGCCTCGACCGCGATACATCGGGCGTCCTGCTGCTGGCGCGCAACGCGCCGACCGCCCGCGCGCTGACCGCCGCCTTCCGCGGCAAGGACACCCAGAAGGTCTACTGGGCCCTGGTCGCCGGCGTGCCGCAGGAGCGCCGCGGCGTCATCGACCTGCCGCTGTCCAAGCAGGCAAAGGGCCAGGGCGAAGCCATGAGCGCCGACAGCGACGACGGCAAGCCGGCGCGCACCCTGTTTCAGGTGGTCGAGAATTACCGCAGGGCGGCGAGCTGGCTGGTGCTGCTGCCGCTGACCGGGCGCACCCACCAGCTGCGCGTCCACTGCGCGGCCATGGGCACGCCCATCGTCGGCGACGGCAAGTACGGCGGCCGCGAGGCCTTCCCGGAAGCGCTCGCCAAGGCGGGGGCTCCGCCCAAGATGCTGCACCTGCTGGCCCGCGAGCTGGCGCTGCCCGACCCCGAGGACGGCACCACCCTGCGGGTGACCGCGCCGCTGCCGCCGCACATGGCGGCGACCTGGCAGGCGCTGAAGTTCGACGAAGAAAAGGGCGAGAAGGCGCTGCAGGCGCTATTGGCCTACGCCGAGGGCCTCAGCCATTCCCCCGCCAAGGGCCTCAAGCCGCTCTAGCCGAGACTTCCCCTTCAACACTTCGCATTGCCAGGATCCGGCGTTCGGGGCTGCCGCAATTCGGCTAAGCCCCGAACGTCGGTTTGCCGGGATCAGGCGAGGTCGAAGCGGTCCGCGTTCATCACCTTGGTCCAGGCCGCCACGAAGTCCTTCACGAACTTCTCCTGCGCGTCGTCCTGGGCGTAGACTTCGGCATAAGCCCGCAGGATCGAGTTCGACCCGAAGACCAGGTCGATGCGGGTCGCCGTCCACTTGACCTTGTCGGTCTTGCGGTCGCGGATCTCGTAGAGGTCCTCGGCTTTCGGCTTCCAGGCGTACTTCATGTCCGTCAGGTTGACGAAGAAGTCGTTCGTCAGCGCCCCTTCGCGGTCTGTGAACACGCCGTGCTTGGTGCCGCCGTGGTTGGTGCCCAGCGCCCGCATGCCGCCGACCAGCACGGTCATTTCCGGCGCGGTCAGCCCCATGAGCTGAGTGCGGTCCAGCATGAGCTCTTCCGGGCTCACCACGTAGTCCTGCTTCAGCCAGTTGCGATAGCCGTCGGCGAGGGGCTCCAGCGCCTCGAAGGAGTCGGCATCGGTCATCTCGTCGGTGGAATCCCCGCGCCCCGGTGTGAAGGGCACGGTGATGTCGGAGCCCGCGGCCTTGGCCGCCTGCTCGATGCCGACATTGCCGGCCAGGACGATAACGTCTGCGATGCTGGCGCCGCTCTCCGCCGCGATGGGCTCCAGCACCTTCAGCACCTTGGCGAGGCGCTTGGGCTCGTTGCCCGCCCAGTCCTTCTGCGGGGCGAGGCGGATGCGCGCGCCGTTGGCACCGCCGCGCATGTCGGAGCCGCGGTAGGTACGCGCGGAGTCCCAGGCGGTCGCGACCATTTCGCCGATCGAAAGACCGCTCGCCGCGATCTTCTTCTTGACCGCGTTCACGTCGTAGCTGGTGCTGCCGGCCGGCACGGGGTCCTGCCAGATCAGGTCTTCCTTGGGGACGTCCGGGCCGATGTAGCGGACCTTCGGCCCCATGTCGCGGTGCGTGAGCTTGAACCAGGCCCGCGCGAAGGTCTCGTTGAAGTAGTCCGGGTTGGCGCGGAACTTCTCCATGATCTCGCGATAGATCGGGTCCACCTTCATCGCCATGTCGGCGTCGGTCATGATCGGCATGCAGCGGATCGAGGGATCCTCGACATCGACCGGCATATCCTTTTCGTCGATCTTGACCGGCTGCCACTGCCGGGCACCCGCGGGGCTTGTGCGGATCTCCCACTCGTGATCGAGCAGCATGTCGAAATAGCCCATGTCGAACTTGGTCGGGTTGGTCGTCCAGGCGCCTTCGATGCCGCTGGTCACGGTATAGCGCCCCTTGCCCGACTTGTTCGGGTTATGCCAGCCGAAGCCCTGTTCCTCGACGGGCGCCGCTTCGGGATCCGGGCCCAGAACGCTCGCATCGCCGTTGCCGTGGGTCTTGCCGACGGTGTGGCCGCCGGCGGTCAGGGCGACGGTTTCCTCGT
>DAIQBR010000197.1:0-7117 GCA_036781105.1 Kiloniellaceae bacterium | reverse complement strand
GCTGGGCGCCGGCGAGCGCGTTGCGCGCCTCGTCGAGCTGGCGCTTGAGATCGGCCGCCAGTCCGAGCTTTTCCTTTTCCGACGCCCAGGTCGCGGTCAACCCGGCCGACTCTTCCTCCAGCTTGGCAAGTTCGGCGTCGAGCCGCTCGAGCCGGTCCTTGGAGGCGTCGTCCTTCTCCAGCTTCAGCGCCTCGCGCTCGATCTTGAGCTGCATGATGCGCCGGTCGATCTCGTCGAGCGCCTCGGGCTTGGAATCGACCTGCATTCTGAGACGCGACGAGGCCTCGTCGACCAGATCGATCGCCTTGTCCGGCAGGAAGCGGTCGGTGATGTAGCGGTTCGACAGCGTCGCGGCCGCGACCAGCGCGGAATCGGAGATGCGCACCTTGTGGTGCTGCTCGTATTTCTCCTTCAGCCCGCGCAGGATCGACACCGTGTCCTCGACCGTCGGCTCGTTGACGAACACCGGCTGGAAACGGCGCGCCAGCGCGGCGTCCTTTTCGACATGCTTGCGGTATTCGTCGAGCGTGGTGGCGCCGACGCAGTGCAGTTCGCCGCGCGCCAGGGCCGGCTTCAACAGGTTGGAGGCGTCCATGGCCCCGTCGGCCTTGCCGGCGCCCACCAGCGTGTGCATCTCGTCGATGAACAGGATGATCTCGCCTTCGGCGGCGGTGACTTCCGACAACACCGCCTTCAGACGTTCCTCGAACTCGCCGCGATATTTCGCGCCGGCGATCAGCGCGCCCATGTCGAGCGCCATCAAGCGCTTGTCCTTGAGCGATTCGGGCACGTCGCCATTGACGATTCGAAGCGCCAGGCCTTCGGCGATCGCCGTCTTGCCGACGCCGGGCTCGCCGATCAGCACGGGATTGTTCTTGGTGCGCCGCGACAGCACCTGCACGGTGCGGCGGATCTCCTCGTCGCGTCCGATTACGGGATCCAGCTTGCCCTCGCGCGCCACCTCGGTGAGGTCGCGGGCGTACTTGTTCAGCGCCTCGTACTGGTCCTCGGCGGTCGCCGAATCGGCGCGCCGGCCCTTGCGCATGGTATTGATCGCCTGGTTCAGCTTCTGCGGCGTGACGCCGGCCGCAGCCAGCGCCTTGGCAGCGGCGGTACCGGGCAGCATGGACAGCGCCAGCAGGATGCGCTCGGCGGTGACGTAAGAATCGCCGGCCTCTTCCGAGAGCTTCTCCGCCTGGCCGAAGAGGTCGTTGGTTTCCTGCGCCAGGTAGAGCTGACCGGCACCGGCGCCCTCGACCTTGGGCTGCCTAGCGAGCGCCTCGTCGACGGCCTTCACCGTCGCCTCCGGCTTGCCGCCGGCCTGACGGATGAGATTTCGTGCCAGGCCTTCCTCGTCGTCGAGCAGGACCTTCAGAAGATGTTCGGGGGTGAGGCGCTGGTGGTGCTTGCGGGCGGCGAGGGTTTGCGCGGCCTGGAGGAACCCGCGCGAGCGTTCGGTATAGCGGTTGAGATCCATCTTTATCCCCTTTTCCTACACCCTAGAATCGGCATGCAGGAGAATTGGTTAATGCTACTCCAGCAGGCCCGCTCTTCCCAGAGGCACGGCGCCCGCACGAGCCGGCCGCAGAGGCCCCACTCGCAGTCTGGATATGGGGCTGTTGCATAAAAGACACAAGGGCCCGAGACGGCAAAAAAGCAGAGTTTCCGGCAAGGTCGCCGGCTGGTCGCGGCCTGCGCCCCGGTGCGGTGCTTCGCGGCGCCGGTGTCGCAAATAGGCAATGGGTGCAACTGTCCTGAGCGATTTGCTAGAATATCGCTTCCCTATGCTGATGCTCGCAATGCTGAGCCTTTCAGCCCGCAAGCAAGGCGGATTTTCCAGCCTTTCATAAGCCCCGGACGGGCAATGTCGGGAAAAAGCCAAGGTCCGCGATTCGCTTTATTCGCGACGACCTGCAACGACCAAGGGGGAGCCTCATGAGCAATCCGGAAGCGACCGAATACGAGGTCGGCCAAGACAATATCCAACCCTTCGGCCTGGACATTCATAACCCGGTCTTCGTGATCTCGGGTCTTTCGATCGTCGCCTTCGTCTTGCTGACGCTGGCCTTTCAGGCGGAGGCAACCGACTTCTTCGGTTGGCTGCGGCCCTTCCTGACCTCGACCTTCGACTGGTTCTTCCTGCTGTCGGCCAACATCTTCGTGCTGTTCGCCTTCTTCCTGGTGGTCACGCCCTTGGGATCGGTGCGCATCGGCGGCACCGACGCCCGGCCGGAGTATTCCTATCTCGGCTGGTTCGCGATGCTGTTCGCCGCCGGTATGGGCATCGGCCTGATGTTCTGGAGCGTGGCGGAGCCGGTGGGTTACTTCGCCTCCTCCATGGGCGGCACTGCGATGGAGAACGGCGCGCGCAGCGACTGGGCGCCGCTCGGCGCCGCCGCCGGAGATATCGAGGCGGCGCGCAACCTGGGCATGGCCGCGACCATCTTCCACTGGGCCCTGCATCCCTGGGCGATCTACGCGGTAGTGGCGCTGTCGCTGGCCTTCTTCGCCTACAACTACAATCTGCCGCTCACCCTGCGCTCGGCCTTCTATCCGATCTTCGGCGAAGCGGTTTGGGGCTGGGTCGGCCATGTCATCGATACTTTGGCGGTCTTCGCCACGCTGTTCGGCCTGGCCACCTCGCTCGGCTTCGGCACCGAACAGGCATTGGCCGGGCTCAACCACCTCTTCGGCACCCCGACCGGCAACGGGGCACGCGTGATACTGATCTCGGCTATCACCGCGGCGGCCCTGATCTCCGTGCTGCGCGGCCTCGACGGCGGCGTAAAGGTGCTCTCGGAGATCAACAACGCGCTCGCCCTGCTGCTCATGGTCTTCATCCTCTTCGTCGGGCCGACGGCGGCGATCCTCGATACCGTGGTATCCGGCGGCCTCGCCTACGTGAAAGAGGTCGTGCCGCTGTCGAACCCCTTCGGCCGCGAGGACGCCAACTTCTCCCAGGGCTGGACCGCGTTCTACTGGGCCTGGTGGATTTCCTGGTCGCCCTTCGTCGGCATGTTCATTGCCCGCGTGTCGCGCGGCCGCACGGTGCGCGAGTTCATCACCTGCGTGGTCTTCGTGCCGACCATCGTCAGCATCTTCTGGATGGCCGTCTTCGGCGGCACCGCGATCGAGCAGGTCATCGCCGATCCCGAAGCCGCCGTCCAGGCTGCGAGCCTGGAGTTGAAGCTGTTCGAGATGCTGGCCCAGCTGCCGCTGGCCTGGCTCACCTCGATCCTCGGCATCGTCCTGGTCATCGTGTTCTTCGTGACTTCCTCGGACTCCGGCTCGCTGGTGATCGATACCATCACCGCCGGCGGCAAGACCGACGCGCCGGTTGCCCAGCGCGTCTTCTGGTGCACCTTCGAAGGTCTGGTGGCCGCGGCGTTGCTGCTGGTCGGCGGCGCCGGCGCGCTGACCGCCCTGCAGGCCATGGCGGTCTCCACCGGCTTCCCCTTCACCATCGTCCTGCTGCTGATGTGCGTCAGTCTGCTCATCGGGCTCAACAAGGCCCGCAAGGATGCAGCTCACGCGACCAAGCCGAAGCAGGCCGAATAGGTAGGATGGCACGGCAAGACATCGAGAGCCCCGCCTCAGTGCGGGGCTCTTTTTTCACCGGCGCGCCGTCGCCTCAGCGGACGATGAAGACTGAGATATCGGTGTGGGACGCGAGGTAGCCCGCGTTCGAGGAGAAGAGGTGCTCGGCAAAACCAGGCACATGGGAGCCCATGACGATGAGATCGGCACCGATATCATGCGCTTCGCGGCCGAGCGTATCGTCGAGATCGATCGTCGGATCCGGGCTGGTGATGGCGTGGGCGCCGAATTCGACCCCCCGCTTCTTGCCTTCCGCCGCGGCAAACTGCTGCAGCTTAGTGGCATATTCCTCGGGATTGTGGGCAACGGAACTCGGCGCCGAACTCGTCACGCTGACGAACTGCGCTGGTACCTTGTAGTGCCTCGACAGGTCGGCCGCGGTCGCGATCGCCTTTTCCAGTTTCTCGGTATGGCGAAGGTCCACCGGGACCATGATTTTCTTGTACATAGCGCGCTCCCTCAAGGTGCGTGGGATGGCGTTCGACTGCAGATACGGCGACCTGTGTATTACCACACCCTAACTTTCACGACACCACCCGCATTGAGACACATCAAGACAGCGCTCCTGCCGAAACCACGCAAGCCAGGTTGAACAGGAGCCTCATGGGCCAAGCCGAAAAAAAGCCCCCGTGCTGCGTTGGCGGCACGGGGGCGGGCGAAGCCCGAAAGTAGGATCAGGAGAGATCAATGCTTACCCGCCGAACCGTGGGTCGATGCCCTCGGGCACGGCAGCGAAGAGCAATGAGCGGACCCTACTGGGATTCATTCTCACTTGCAAATGATTATCAATAGCACAGCGTCACTCTCTTGCCGGCGCCCGTCCTGGCGGAAATCCGGGCGATTCCGCCCCTCTCTCAGCCATCGCGACAAGGGCGATTGCTTGACAGCCGGGCGATAGGCGCGATTAGCTGCACCGCAACAAGCCGATAAGTCGCCCCCGCCCCATCCGAACGGGCCACCGCCGGGGGCAGAGAGGATTTCCCCGCCGCGATGTCCGCGACCGTCCAGCAGATCTGCCGTTTTCCGGTAAAGGGCCTGAATGCCGAAACCCTGCAGAGCGTCGTCCTAACGCCGGGCCGGGGCCTGCCGGAAGACCGGCGTTTCGGCATTGCCTACGGGCTGGGCACGGGCGCCAAGCGCGGATTCTTCGACCTGGTGCAGGAAGAGCGCCTCGCCCAGCTGCGCGTCGCCTACGATCCGGCCGCCCGTACCCTCACCCTCAGCCGGCAGGGCCGTCAGGTCGTCACCGCAAACCCCTGCGACCAGACCGGGCGCATGCTGCTGAACCAGTTCTTCGCCGGCTTCCTGGCCGGCTCGCCCCGCGGCACACCGGCCTTTCAGGAGGTCGACGAGACAACACGCGGCGACCTGCTGCCCAACCCGATATCCCTGATCAACCTGGCGAGCATCCGCGACTTCGAACGGGTGGCACGCCAGCCGGTCGACCCGCGCCGCTTCCGCGGCAACATCCTGTTCGACGGCGTGCCGGCCTGGGCCGAATTCAGCTGGCTGGACAAGGAGATCCGCATCGGAACGGCACGGCTGCGGGTGGTCGAGAGCACCCAGCGCTGCGCGGCCACCAACGTGAACCCGGAGACGGCCGAGCGCGACATGAACATCCCGCTCACCCTGCGCAAGGGCTTCGGTCACATGGACATGGGGGTCTACGCGGAAGTCGTCGCGGGCGGCGAGGTGAACCCGGGCGACGAAGTCGCGGAATGCTAGACTCGGCGAAATCGCGGAAATCTGCGCCGAGACATGCGCTATCGCCCGTCAGAAGACGGCTCGGCCGACCACTCGGCGTTGCTTACTGACTGAAACTCAGCTGGCCGCAGGGCCGCTTTCGGTTTCCGGCGTGGGGTCCGGCTGCGCTGTCTGGCCGTCGTCCTCGGCGCGCGGCTTACGCGGCCGGCCGCGGCGGGGCCGCTGTGGCTGACCATCGCCATCACCGCCCTTGGCCTCCTGACCGCCCTGGGGGGCGGCTTCGCCCGCCGGCTCGGTCACTACTGGCTGGCTGTCCCGGGGCTGGCCGTCCTGGGGCTGATTGACGGCCTGACCGCCCTGAGGCTGGCGCTCCCGGGGCTGACCGTCACGAGACTGGCCATCGCGGGGGCGGTTGTCGCGCGGCTGGCGTGCGCCCTGCTCGCGGGGGCCATTCTCCCGGCCGCCGTTCTCCCGGGGCGCCTGCGGCGCCGTGTTACCGTTGCTGCGCGCCTCCGACTGGCGCTCGCCGCTATGGCCATTCACCGGCTGGTCGTCATCGTCCCCGTAGTCGCCGTCGTCGTGGCTATAGGCCTGCTGCGGCTGACGCTCCTCCTGCGGACGGCGCGGCGTCGGGTCGGTGGTGTCGCTGAGAATGCGGAAGTAGTGCTCGGCGTGCTGGAAATAGGCTTCCGCGGCGACGCGGTCCCCTGCAGAGGTCGCATCCCGGGCAAGGCTCACGTACTTCTCGTAGACCTGACGCGCGTTGCCGCGCACCCGGCCATCAGGCCCGTTGCTGTCAAATGTGTGGGTCCGGGACTGGCCACCGCCGCCCCCGCCACCGTGCTGCTTGCGATTGGTTCGGCCGCGCGGCCGACGCCCAGTGTTGGAACCTTGTCTCATCGTTCGCTTGCTTCAGAATGGATGACTTGCCACTCGCCGCCGGCGAAATCGCACAGGCGATTTCGCAGACTCTAAACCACACACAAGTTAATTTTGGGTGGCAGGCGCGTCTCCCCGAGACGCGGGAGCCCATCGGCTCAGCACCCTCAACGTAGAGGGCTTTGCCCGCCATTCCAACTCTTTTTTTCACTTATCCACGGCTCTCTGCGGGCGCCAAAGCCGCGTCATTCCGGGGATTTTGTCAAGACGCCTCCAGCGGACTCCGGGCCAACAGGCAGCGCTCGACCCCGGCGAGGTCAACGGCCCGCCGCAGCGCCTCCAGGCCGGCCGCCTGCAGCAATGCCTCGACCGCAGACGCCTGCCCATAGCCGACCTCCAGCGCCAACAGGCCGCCGGGCCGCAGTACCCCTGCCGCCAGCGGGATCAGCGCCCGGTAGGCATCGAGGCCGTCGGTGCCGCCATCCAACGCGGCGGGTGGGTCAAAGCCGGCTACTTCCGGCGCCAGGCCGGCAATCTCACTACTGGCGATGTAGGGCGGGTTGCTGATGATCAGGTCCCAGGCAGCGGCCTGTGGCGCGTCGTCCAAGGTGAGCCCCTGCTCCCAGGAGTGCACGAGGAAGCGCGCGCGGGCGGAGAGGCCCAGGCGGCCGGCGTTGCCGGCGGCCTGGGCGACCGCGTCGGCCGAGATGTCGATGCCGCAGCCGGTGGCCTGCGGCAGCTCGCTGAGCAGTGCGAGGAGCAGGCAGCCGCTGCCGGTGCCGAGATCGAGAATCCGCAAAGGGGCCGCAGGGTCACCGGTCTCCGCCAGCACGGCCTCGATCAGGGTTTCGCTGTCGGCGCGCGGGTCGAGCGTGGCCGCGTTGAGGCCGAAGGGGAGGCTCCAGAATTCGCGCTCGCCAAGGATGCGGGAGACCGG
>DAIQBR010000196.1:729-7140 GCA_036781105.1 Kiloniellaceae bacterium | reverse complement strand
TCTTCATCACCGCCTACCCCGATCGGCTGCTCACCGGCGAGCGGCCGGAACCGACATTCCTCATCACCAAGCCCTTCCAGGAGGCGACGGTGAAGGCGGCGATCAGCCAGGCCCTGTTCTTCGAGAGCAGCGCGCGGCTCAACTGAGTCCAGTTCTCACTCTGCCTGGCCGGTCCTTCCGGCCCTTCATATAAGCGAACAGCGGCGCGCCGGCGGATAGCCACGGCGCGCCGTTTGTGTTTTTCGGCCCGTCACTCGCCGCGCCCTCTGTGTCATTCGATGGCATCAACTTCGGAACCTTCCAGCGTCACAGACATTGCCTAGGCGGAATGCAAAAGCGCCACGGTTGATTTGTCGAAACGCTTCACGGCGCCGGTTACCCGAGATTGGGGGAGTCCCGATTGCCCGCAGCCGCGGGTGGGCATCACTGATCGTTTTCTCCGGTAGACCGCGTCCGACGAACTGCTGGCGTCAAGCCAACAATCGAAAGGAGACAGATATGCTTCGGAAATTTCTGCTCGGCGGCGTCGCGTCGTCATTTGTGGTGCTCGCCGCCGGCAGCGCCAACGCCGTCATCTTCTACGGCGACGAGATGGACCGCGCACGCGAGATGACCACCAACGGGTCGGGCTTCGATGGTTACCTCGCACGCGAGTACCGCGACTTCTTCCTCTTCGAGGCCGATCAGATGTACGACTGGATCGATGCCGACTACTTCGCCGAGAAGGCGTTGGCGGCGCAGGCTGGTTCGGACGTGCAGCCCGAGAATCCCGCCGAGTGGGATATCGACGAGGCGCATATGCCCGCCTTGACCGAAGGCCGCCAGGAGCTGATGCAGGCTTTCGCCATGGGCGGCAAGGAAAAGGCTCCGGAGGCCGCGGCCATCGCCCAGGCCAAGTACGACTGCTGGGTCGAACAGCAGGAGGAAGGCCATCAGCCGACACACATCGCCGCCTGCCGTCAGGAGTTCATCACCGCCCTGGCCGCCCTGCAGGGCGCGATGCAGACCGCGGAGGTCGTTCCCGAGCCGGAACCGGCGCCTGAGCCGGAGACGCGCATGGTGGTCGGCGAGGAACTCGCCCGCACCATCCTCTACTTCGATTTCGACAAGTCGCAGATTACCGACGCTTCTGCCGGCAAGATCGACAACTTCGTCGAGCAGATGAAGGGCCTGCAGGATGTCGTCGTCTTCGTCGAGGGCCATGCCGACCGCGCCGGCCCGAACGGCTACAACGCCAAACTGTCCGAGCGCCGCGCCGAGCAGGTGCGTCAGGAGCTCATCAAGGAGGGCATCACCGTCGGTGACCTCGAGGAGCTGAAGACCGCTGCCAAGGGCGAAGAGGAGCCTGCCGTGCAGACGCCGGACGGCGTGCCGGAGCAGGCCAACCGCCGCGTCGAGATCGTCGCGCGCGGGGTGTTCGTCGAGCAGGTCTCTTCGACCGGCCAGTAAGACGACTGAAGCACAAGGCATCTGCCTGGTGTGACATGCCGGCCCTTCGGGGACGGCTCGGGAACGGGCTCCGCCGCGCGCGGGGCCCGTTCTCCTTTTCCCGGTGGCCGCGGGCGGGAACCGGCGGCACTCCGGTGCGTTGGTTGGGCAGGCTGTCGCGCCTTTCCGGCGGCGGGCCCTCTCAATCGGGATCAGCGAGGAAAAGATGAACATCTACGACCGCATCAAGCAGGACCACGACGAGGCACGGCGCTTGATGTCCGAGATCAAGGAAACCACGGATCGCGCGGAGAAGACGCGCAAACGCCTCTTCGACGCTTTCAAGCGCGATCTTTGGGCGCACCACAAGCTGGAAGAGGCGGTATTCTATACGACGCTCGCCAGGCAGCGCGCGACCCGAGAAGAGGCCTTTGAGGCCATCAACGAGCACCACGTCGCCAATGGCCTGCTGGAAGAGCTCGACTCTGTCCCTGTCGACAGCCCTGAGTGGGCGTCCAAGTTCGGCGTGCTCTGCGAGCTGGTCGAGCACCACATGGACGAGGAAGAAGAAGAGACCTTTGCCGAGGCGCGTGAGATCCTCAGCAAGGAGGACGCGGACACCATGGGCGAGAAGTTCGATTCTCGGAAGAAGGTAGTGCTGGCGGCGATGGAGCCGCTCGACCTCGCCTCCTGACCGGCGGGGAGTGATCTATCGCATTCCCCCGGCTGGGCGGGAATGCGTCAACGGGAGCCGCCGGCCGGCGGCTCCCCAGCAGCGTCAAAGACGCGGGAGAGAAGACATGGGTATCGAAGTCGGTGGCATTCTTGGCCTCATCATTCTGGCCCTGGACATCTGGGCAATCGTGAACATCCTCGGCTCGGGCGCCTCGACCGGCGCCAAGGTGCTGTGGATCCTGCTGGTCCTGATCCTGCCCCTAGTCGGCCTGATCATCTGGCTCCTCGCCGGGCCTCGCGGGCGGGCCTCTAAGGTCTAGCGGCGCCCCAGCGGCCTGAGACCTGTCGACTGCAACGGCACAAAGGCGCAGGGCGTTGCAGCGGCCGCCGCTTCCCGGCACATTAGCCGGGCAAAGCGGCGGAGCTGCCATGAAGGCTCCGCGCGGATCGGAGAATTCATAAGGTAGCGAAGGGGTTAAAACAGTATGGCCGCCTCCAGTGACAATCTGCATGCGCCGCGCGAGCGGTTGAGCAAGGAAACCATCCATCTTCACCACGCCATCGTCTCCCTCATGGAAGAGCTCGAGGCGGTCGACTGGTATCGCCAGCGCGCCGACGACTGCGAGGACAAGCAGTTGAAGGAGATCCTGCTGCACAACATGCGCGAGGAGATGGAGCACGCGGCCATGGTGCTCGAGTGGATTCGCCGCAACAACCCCGACTTCGAGAAGCACCTGAAGGATTTTCTCTTCACCGACGGCGAAATCTCGGACCACTAGAAAAGCCGGCCCGACCCGCTCCGCGCACCGCTAGTCGCGCTGCTCTTCGCGCTCCCAGAAGGGGCCGGAGTTGCGCGCGTCGCGGTGCGCCGAGTCGTAGGTCGGCGGCCGGCAGGACATCAGCAGCGCGGCGAGAACGGCCAGCAGGACCAGGCGGGGGACGGCGCGCATGGGGATCAGCACTCCCAGTCAAGGGACGCCGCTCGATCGCGCCCCGATCACAGGTCGCGCGACTCTATCGCTTGCCTCAGCGCTTTGTCGATTGCACGTAAGGTCGGCGTGGCTACGCCGTCGCGGGAAGGGCGGTCAGGCCTGGCGGCTGCCGCGGCCGGCGGCCGGGCGCGAGCGCGGGCGCAGGATCTTCACCGAGGAACTGGGCCCCGACTGCCAGTTCAGGTCGACGCCCTGTTCTTTCAGGTAGGCTTCGGCAGCCGCGCGCGCCTCGGCATGGGAGTCGGCGAAGCCCTGGGCGTAGAACCGCCCGTCCTTCTCATAGGACACCGTCCAGCGGAACCCCTCGTTGCCGCGCTGGCTGCGCGGGCCGGGATTGCCGCGCCAGGGTTCGATCAGGATATCGTGCTTCTTCATGGTGCTAAGCTGCTGTCTTTCCATACAATCTGAAAACTGGCGCCGGCCCGCATCATACGCCATCCGGGGCGGCTTTGTTGACTCCGATTTTCGACTTCCGGTCCGCGGTTTCCGGCCGGGGCAAAGCGGCCGAAGGGCCCGCAGACGGGCTCAGTGCCGCAGTACGAGCAGGGCGCCCTCGATCAGCTTGACGATCTTGGCCTTGCCTTTCGCAGCTGCGAGATCGCGCGCCAGCTCCAGCTTGGCGATGCCCTCGTCGGGCGTGGTTGCCGGGCGCGAAATGATCGCCTCGTTCAGCTGCCTGACGGTGGCCGCGGTCGCGCCGTTGCCGAGCTGGTGGTGATCACGCAGCAGGCGGGCCCGGACGATCGCGAGTTCGTTCAGAGTGTGCATGCTCATGATTAGACCCTGCTCTCCGGAGTCCGAGATGTGACAATTCGCGATCACCTGCCTGACGCGGCCGGCATCATACATCAGAGGGGCCATTCTGTCGCCCGATTCAGTCTCCGGGTCACTCCTCCTGGGCCAGAAACCGCTCGCCGGCATCGCGGTGGCCCAGGCTCTGGCGGTCGATGGCGATGCTCTTGACCAGGGCATAGACCTGGAGTCCCGGCTTCAGCCCCAGGGCGGCGCGCGAGCGGGCGGTGATGCGGGCCCAGATCGGCGCCCCGCCGGCCTCCAGCTGAAGATCGATCTGCGGGCTCTTTTCCTCGCCTATTTCTTTAATAATGCACGGTATTACGTTGAGAATGCTTATGTTTTCAGGTGGGGTGAGGGCGACGGAGACGTCGCGGGCTCGAATCCGCACCCGCAGGGTCTGGCCCAGCGGCAGGTTGAGGTGCGGCACCCTGAGGCGCCCGCCGGCGAAGCGCAGTTCGGTGAGGCCGAACATCTTGTCCTGGCCGGCCACGGTGGTGGTCAGCACGGCGCCGGCCTCGTAGCGCCCGGTCAGCGGCCGCAGGTCGAGACGGCTGGTCAGTTCCTCCAAGGGACCGACCGCCTCGATGCGGCCGTTGGACATCAGCACCAGTGTGTCGGCGAGGCGCACGATCTCCTGCATGGCGTGGCTGACGTAGACGACCGGCAGATCGAGCTCGCGCTTCAGCTGCTCGATGAAGGGCAGGATCTCCTCCTTGCGCGGCTGGTCGAGGGCGGCCAGCGGCTCGTCCATCAGCAGCAGGCGGGGATTGGCGAGCAGCGCCCGGCCCAGCGCGACGCGCTGCTTCTCGCCGCCGGAAAGGGCGCCGGGGCGGCGCTCCAGCAGGCCCTCGATGCCGAGCAGGCCGACCACGCGGTCCAGGCCGATCGCCCGCTCGCCGGCCGGCGAGCGGCGGTAGCCGTAGAGCAGGTTCTGGCGCACCGAGAGGTGCGGGAAGAGCCGGCCCTCCTGGAACACGTAGCCGAGGCGGCGGCGCTCCGGCGGCAGGTCGATGCCGCGGGCGGAATCGAACAGCGTTTGGCCGCGCAGCACGATGCGCCCGCGCTCCGGGCGCAGCAGTCCCGCCAGGGCGTTCACCAGCGAGGTCTTGCCGGCGCCGGAACGCCCGAACAGCGCGGTGATGCCCGTCGCCTGGCAGGTGAAATTCGCTTCCAGGCGGAAGGCGCCGAGGCGGTGGGCGATGTCGATTTCCAGCAGCTCCATGGCCCGCTCAACCCTCCATCCGTGCCCGGATGCGGCGCGCCGCGATCTCCGAGGCGGCCAGCGCCGCGAGGGAGAGCAGCACCGAGAGCACGGCGAGGCGCAGGGCCCCGGCTTCGCCGCCGGGCGTCTGGATCAGGCTGTAGAGCGCCAGCGGCAAGGTGCGGGTTTCGCCGGGGATGTTGGAGACGAAGGTGATGGTGGCGCCGAATTCGCCGAGGCTGCGCGCGAAGGCCAGCACCGCGCCGGCAAGGATCCCGGGCAGGGCCAGCGGCAGGGTGATGGTGAAAAAGACGCTCGGGCGTGAGGCGCCGAGGGTGCGCGCCGCGGTCTCCAGCTTGCGGTCCACCGCCTCGAAAGAGAGCTGGATCGCGCGCACCATGAGCGGGAAGGCCATGACGGCGGCGGCGAGGGCGGCGCCCTCCCAGGTGAAGGGAAGGGTCACGCCCAGCGTTTCGTAGAGCCAGCGCCCGAGCGGCCCCTGGCGCCCGAGCAGCAGCAGCAGCAGATAGCCGACCACCACCGGGGGCAGCACCAGCGGCAGGTAGACGATGCCGTTCACCAGGGTCTTGCCGAAAAACTCGTAGCGCCCGAGCAGCCAGGCGACGGCGAGGCCGAAGGGCAGGCTGGCGGCGACGCTGAGCAGCGCAACCCGCAGGCTCAGCTCCAACGCTTCGATCTCCAGAGGGGTCAGTTCGAACATGGCGCGGTGTCGCTGTGGCGGCTGGCGGTGCGGTTCAACTGCCGGCCCGGGCCGCAGTGAAGCCGTGCCTGGCGAAGATCGCGGCGGCGGTCTCGCCCGAGAGGAAGTCGTAGGCGGCGCGCACGGCAGGTGAATCGCGGCCGGCGACGATGGCCAAGGGGTAGGTGATCGGCGGTGTCACCTCGGCCGGGAAGGCGTCGACGATGCGCACGCGCGTCGAGATGGCGGCGTCGGTCTCGTAGACGATGCCGGCAGAAACCTCGCCGCGATCGACCAGGGCGAGGGTGGCGCGCACGTTGTTGGCCTGGGCCAGCCGGTCGGCAACCTGGTCCCACAGGCCGAGCGCTTCCAGCGCCTGGCGCGCGTAGATGCCGGCCGGCACGTGCGCAGGATCGCCGACGGCGAGGCGGCCGTCGCCGAGCAACTCGCGCAGCGGCAGGTCGCGCGACAGCCGCAGGCGCAGCGGCGAGCCGGCCGGTGCGATCAGTACCAGGCGGTTCGACAGCAACGGTCGCCGCGTGCCCGGCGCGAGCAGGCCGCCCTTGTCCAGGTGATCCATCCATTCGATGTTGGCCGAGAGGAAAATGTCGGCCGGGGCC
>DAIQBR010000196.1:0-719 GCA_036781105.1 Kiloniellaceae bacterium | reverse complement strand
ATCTGGCGCGCAAGGGTGGAGGAGGAGGCGACGACCGGGCGGAGCGATCCGCCCTTCTGCGCCGCGTAGGCTTCGGCGATCTCGTTCACCGCATCCGTGGTGCTGGCGGCGGCGAAGATTGTCACCGGCTGGTCGCCGGCCTGTGCGTTGGCTACCGAAGCCACGGCAACGCCCGCGAGCAGAACGCAGTAACACAGCAGCCGCCTCATGACTTGGCTCCGTAGAGATCGCCTGGATCGGTGATCACCGGCAAGACCTCCTCGAGGCTGCCGTCTTCGGCGAGCCGGCGGAAGAAGCAGGCACGCCGTCCGGTGTGGCAGGCGACGCCGGTCTGCTCGACGCGCAGCAGCAGCGTGTCGCCGTCGCAGTCCACGTAGAGCTGGACGAGACGCTGCGTCTGGCCCGAGCTTTCGCCCTTGCGCCACAGCTTGCCGCGCGAGCGCGACCAGTAGCAGACCTGCCCGCTGGCCACGGTTTCGGCGAGAGCCTCGCGGTTCATCCAGGCGACCATCAGCACCTCGCCGCTGTCATGCTGCTGCGCGACGGCGCAGACGAGGCCCTGGGCGTCGAAAGCGACGGCTTCTTCTAGGGCGGCGGGAAGCTCGCTCATGCTTGGCTACCTTACGATTCTCTTGCTGGCGGACGGCTCTGTCTTAACCGGTCAACGTCGCTTGTCCACGGTTGATTTCATTGAAGCGCGCGAAGCCGGCCTCAAGGTC
>DAIQBR010000195.1:785-7142 GCA_036781105.1 Kiloniellaceae bacterium | reverse complement strand
GCGCAACAGCAACGTGGTGCGCGAATTGACGACACTGGGCAACAGGACCGGCGAGGCCAAGAGCTTCCCGCTCGATTTCGCCAAGGCGCGCTCCGAAGGCCGCGGCGGCTGCGCGGTGATCGTTCAGGATGGCCGTGGCGGGCCGATTCTGGGCGCCGCCGTCTTCGACCTCGACGGTCCTTCCGGCTGATCCGTCCCCTTGCGGCGGGCCGTCAGCCCGCCAGCAGTCCTTTTTCCACCAGCGCAGAAAGGCGCCGCGAGAAAGCGGCGGCATCGGGCAGTGACTCGCCCTCGATGATGCGCGCCTGGTCGAGCAGCAGCCAGGCGGCATCCTCCACCACGCTGCCGGCGCCGTCCTTGCCGACCTGCGCAGCCAGGGCCTTCACCATGGCATGGTCGGGATTGATCTCCAGGATGCGCCGCGAGGTGCGGTCGAGCTGACGCTGCTGCTTCAAGAGGCGTTCCAGGTGCATGTCGAGGTCACCCTCGTCGGCCACAAGGCAGACAGGGCTGGAGGTCAACCGCGCCGAGACCCGCACGTCCTTCACCTGATCCTTCAGGGTCAGCTTCACGAAAGCGATCAACGCGTCGAGCCCGGGCTTGGCGTCGTCTTTTTTCTCTTCGGCCTCATCGGCTTTCGCATCACCGCTGCCGATCTTGTCGAGGTCGGCGCCGCCGCGGGTGACCGACTTGAAGGGCTTGCCCTGGTAGTCCGGCACCGCCGAGAGCCAGAAGTCGTCGACCGGGTCACTCAGCAGCAGCACCTCAACGTCCTTGGCGGCGAAGCCTTCCAGCTGCGGGCTGCGCGCCAGCGCCTGCGGGTCGTCGCCGGTGATGGTGTAGATCGCCTCCTGGCCTTCCTGCATGTCGGCGACATAGTCGGCGAGGCTCACCAGGCCGTCCCGCTTGGTCGAACGGAAGCGCGCCAGTTCCAGCAGGCTTTCGCGCTGCTGACCGTCCTCGTAGAGGCCTTCTTTCAGCACCGGGCCGAAGGTGTCCCAGAACCTGGCGTATTCCTCCGGCGCGTCCTTTGCCTTCTGCTTCAGCTCGCCGAGTACCTTCTTGCACAGTGCCTGGCGAATCTTGGCGAGGCGCGGGTTGTTCTGCAGCAGCTCGCGGCTGACGTTCAGCGGCAGGTCTTCGGTGTCGACGATGCCGCGCAGGAAGCGCAGATAGGGCGGCAGCAGCTCGGCGCAGTCCTCGGTGATGAAGACGCGCTTCACGTAGAGGCGCACGCCCGGCTTGCGGTCGGGATGAAAAAGATCGAACGGCTTCTGCGAGGGAATGAACAGCAGGCCGGTGTACTCCATCACGCCTTCGGCCTTGAAGTGCAGACGCAGCCAGGGGTCGTCGAAGGTGTGGCCGACGTGATGGTAGAATTCCTTGTACTGCTCCTCGGTGATCTCGTTCTTCGGCCGCGTCCACAACGCAGAAGCGGCGTTCAGAGTCTCGTCCGGCTCGTCCTCCTTGTTCGATTCCAGCACCACCGGCACGGCGATGTGATCGGAATAGGTGGCGACGATCTGGCGGATGCGATGGGGATCGAGGTATTCCTCCTCGCCCTTCTGCAGGTGCAGCACGATGCGCGTGCCCCGCGCCGGCGCCTCCGGGCTTTCCGAGATGGTGAAAGCGCCCTTGCCGTCGGACGACCAGTTCCAGCCCTCGGCCTCGCCGGCGCGGCGCGTCGAGACCTCGACGCGCTCGGCGACCATGAAGGCGGAGTAGAAGCCGACGCCGAACTGGCCGATCAGGTTGGCGCCTTCCTGCTTGTTCTCGAGCTGCTGCATGAAGGCCGCGGTGCCGGAGCGGGCGATGGTACCGAGGTTGTCGATGAGTTCCTGGCGGTTCATGCCGATGCCGTTGTCGGCAACGGTCAGGGTCTTGGCCGCAGGGTCCACCTTGAGGCGGATGCGGAAGCTGCTGTCGTCGCCCAGGAGGTGCGACTGGGTGAGCGCGGCGTGGCGCAGCCGGTCACAGGCGTCGGCGGCGTTCGAGATCAGCTCGCGCAGGAAGATCTCCTTCTCCGAATAGAGCGAGTGGGCGACGATATCGAGGAGCCGGCTGACCTCAGCCTGGAAATTCATCTGTTCTTGCGCCATGGCCTTTCCATCCGTTCGGCAGGGTCGTTGTCGAGGTCTCGCGCAGCCCGTCAAACAGGTGGGCGCCGCCGGGACCGCGTGACATATGTGCGCATTCGAGGTTCACTGCAAGCCTTCTCGCCCGCCCCGGCACCGATGCCGCGGCCGCGAAAAAGGGAAATCGCATGGCGCAAAACGACAAGGCGGACGACCGCGCTGCCGAGCGCCGGGAGCTGCTGCGCCAGATCGAGGACGAGGTTGCCGAGACCGCTCACTGGCTCGGCAAGGACAGGCTCGATCCCGCCGTCATGGCGGCGATGGGCCGGGTCCCGCGCCACGGCGATGGAGGCGAACTTCGCCTACCGCAACGAGCCCCTGCCCATCGGCCTCGGTCAGACCATCTCGCAGCCCTATATCGTCGCGGTGATGAGCGACCAGGCGGATGTGAGAGCGGGCAGCCGCGTCCTGGAGGTCGGCACCGGCTGCGGCTACCAGGCCGCGGTGCTGGCCGAACTGGGCGCCGAGGTCTGGTCCATCGAGGTCCTGCCGGAGCTGGCCGAGGAGGCCGCCGGGCGCCTGCGGCGCCTGGGCTACGACAAGGTGCATTGCCGCCAGGGCGACGGGGCCAGGGGCTGGCCCGAGGCCGCGCCCTTCGATGCCATCGTGGTGACCGCGGCGGCGAGCTCGATCCCGCCGGCGCTGGTCGACCAGCTGAAGCGCGGCGGCCGCCTGATCATCCCGATCGGCACGCCCGACGGTCTGTGGCGCCACACCTCCAGCCAGCGCCTGGTCCGCATCGACAAGGCCGCCGACGGCGGCCTTTCGGAGACGGTCATCCTGCCTGTCGCCTTCGTGCCGCTGGTGGCGCCGCCCGGAACCCACGAAGCCAAGGACTAAGCTCCCAGGAACAAACCGGTTTTGCCGCCCCGGCGGAAGGGAATCCCTTGCAATGGGACGGCAAAGTCCCGATTCTCCTGAAGATATGTCGCTCTTTGCGCAGAGCCGGGTGACGGCAGTCCTCGGCCCCACCAACACCGGCAAGACCTACCTGGCGATCGACCGCATGCTCGGTCACTCGAGCGGCATGATCGGCTTTCCGCTGCGCCTGCTGGCGCGCGAGAACTATGACCGCATCGTGCGCATCAAGGGGGCCGGCCAGGTCGCCCTGGTCACCGGTGAGGAAAAAATTCTCCCCCCCGGCGCGCGCTATTTCTGCTGCACGGTGGAGTCCATGCCGGTCGACCGGCCGGTCTCCTTCCTCGCCGTGGACGAGATTCAGCTCTGCGCCGATCCCGAGCGCGGCCATGTCTTTACCGACCGCCTGCTGCACGCCCGCGGCGTCGCCGAGACCATGTTCCTCGGCGCCGAGACGATCCGCCCGGTGCTGCAGAGGCTGGTGCCGGAGGCGGAGTTCGTCAGCCGGCCGCGCTTTTCCACCCTGACCTACAGCGGCCCGCAGAAGCTGACCCGGCTGCCGCCGCGCTCGGCCGTGGTCGCCTTCTCCGCCGCCGAGGTCTATGCGACCGCCGAACTGATCCGGCGCCAGCGCGGCGGCACCGCCGTGGTGCTGGGCGCGCTCTCGCCGCGCACGCGCAACGCCCAGGTCGCCCTCTTCGAGGCCGGCGAGGTCGACTACCTGGTCGCCACCGACGCCATCGGCATGGGCCTCAACCTCGACCTCGACCATGTCGCCTTCGCCAAGCTGCGCAAGTTTGACGGCCGCGGACGCCGGCGTCTCTCGGCGCAGGAAATCGGCCAGATCGCCGGGCGGGCCGGGCGCCACATGAGTGACGGCACCTTCGGCACCACCAGCGAGATCGGTCCTTTGAGCGAGGAACTGGTCGACGCGGTGGAGAACCACCGCTTCGATCCGCTCACCTTCGTGCACTGGCGCAACGTCGACCTCGATTTCCGCGACCCCGCCCTCCTGCTGAAGAGCCTCGACGCGCGCCCGCCGCGGCCCGAGCTGCTGCTGGTGCGCAACGCCGAAGACCAGCTGGCCCTGGCCACCCTGTCGCGCGACCCGGAGATCGCACAGCTTGCCACCACGGCAGACTCCGTCGCCCTGCTGTGGGAAGTCTGCCAGGTGCCGGACTTCCGCAAGATCCTCTCCGACCACCATGCTCAACTGTTGTCGCAGCTCTACCTGCGCCTCATGCGCAACGACCTGCGCCTGCCGGAAGACTGGGTCGGCGGGCAGCTCGACCGCATCGACCGCGTCGACGGCGACATCGACCACCTGATCCAGCGCATCGCCCACATCCGCACCTGGACCTACATCACTCACCGCGGCGACTGGCTGGCCGACAACGCGCACTGGCAGGGCCGCGCCCGCGCCATCGAGGACGCGCTTTCCGACGCGCTGCACGAGCGCCTGACCCAGCGTTTCGTCGACCGCCGCGCGGCGGTGCTGGTGCGCCGCCTGCGCGGCGAGGGCACGCCGATGGGCGCGGTGCGCAAGAACGGCGAGGTGCTGGTCGAAGGCGAGTTCGTCGGCCGCCTCGACGGCTTCGAGTTCAAGCCCGATACGGACGTGGCCGGCGACGATGCGCGGGCGCTGCTGACCGCCGCGCGGCGGGCGCTGACCGGCGAGATCCCACGCCGCATCAAGCGCCTGGAGCAGGACAACGATGGCGCCTTCTCGCTGGTTGACGACCGCATCGCCTGGCGCGGCACGCCGATCGCTCGGCTCGCCGCCGGCGACACCGTACTGACCCCGCGCATCGAAGTGCTGCACAGCGACTTCCTCGACGGTCCGGACCGCGAGCGCCTGCGCAAGCGCGCCGCCGCCTGGCTGGCACGCCACATCCGGGCGCAACTGAAACCCCTCATCGCCGCGCAGGAGGCGGAATTGTCGCCGGCCGGACGCGGCGTGCTGTTCCAGATCGTCGAGGCGCTCGGCACCCTGCCGCGGCGCCCGCTGGCCGCGCAGATGAAGGCGCTGACCAAGGCCGACCGCAAGACCCTGGCCGCGCTCGGCCTGCGCCTCGGCGCCGTCAGCCTCTTCCTGCCCAAGCTGCAGCATCCGCGCATGCTGGCGCTGCGCGCGCGGCTGTGGTCGGTGCGCAAGGGCTGCCCGCTGCCGGGCCTGCCGCCGGCCGGCGCCAAGACCTTCGATCTGAACGGCCACGCGCAACTGTCCGGCGTCGAGGACTTCTGCCACGCCATCGGCTACCGCCGCGTCACCCGCAAGGACGGCAGTGCGCTGGCGGTGCGCGCCGATGTCCTGGAGCGCCTGGCCCGCGAAGTCTACAAGCTGGCGGAAACCGCCAGGAAAGCCGAGCCCGCCAAGCCTGACGCCGGCTTTGCCGCCGACCCGGTTCTGTGCAAGCTGGCGGACAGCGGCGAAGCCGACCTGGAGGCGCTGCTCTTCGCCCTCGGCTATCGCCGCGCCGGGGCCGCCGACGGTGTCACCACCTATGTCCGCAAGGGCCCGAACCGCAAGCGGACGGCGCGCAGGCGCGCGACGGCGGCGCCAGAAGCGACCGGCGGGGAAGCCGCCGGATCCGAGACCGCCGACAAGCCCAAGGCCAAGCGGCGCCACAAGAAGCCCGATCCGGCGCTCGCCGCGCGCAAGGCGGCGGCGCGCGAACGCGAGGAAAAGCGCATGGCCGACTCGCCCTTCGCCATCCTTCGCCAGCTGGCCATCGGCGGCGAATGAGCGGCGGCGAGCCGCAGCATAGCGGTCCGGGACTTCAAGGGCTGCGTGCCGACAAGTGGCTGTGGCATGCCCGCTTCTTCAAAAGCCGCAGCCTCGCCACCCAGCTCTGCCAGGCGGGCAAGCTGCGTCTCTCCGGCCTCGGTGTCGTGAAGCCCCACCACAAAGTGAAGCCCGGCGACGTGCTGACCTTTCCCCAGGCGCGCCACATCCGGGTGATCAAGGTCGTCGCCCTCGGCACCCGGCGCGGCCCGGCCAGCGAAGCGCAGGCCCTCTACGAGGACCTGAAGCCGCCGCTGCCTGAGAGCAAGCTGCCGGCGGGCACGCCCGATGCCCTCACCGCGGCCAAGCGCGAACCCGGCGCCGGCCGCCCGACCAAGCGCGAGCGCCGCGCCCTCGACCGTCTGCGCGAACCTGAGTGAGCCGGGCAGCCCCGCACAGCAAGCGCTATCGATAGCCCGCGGGCGTCTCTAGGATGGCGGCCATGTTCGATCTCCCCGCATTGCTGGTCATCGTCGCCACCTTTCTGCTTGCCGGCTTCGCAAAGGGGGTCGTCGGGTTCGGCCTGCCCACGGTGGCTCTTGCCCTTTTGACCGTCACGCTCGGGCTGCCGCAGGCCAT
>DAIQBR010000195.1:0-767 GCA_036781105.1 Kiloniellaceae bacterium | reverse complement strand
CGTCACCAATGTCTGGCAGGCGGTTGCCGGGGGCGGCGCTTTGCAGGTCTTCCGCCGCATCTGGCCGTTCCTGCTTGCCGCCGGCGCGACGATCTTCATCGGCGCGCAGGCCCTGACGCGCATCGAGGTGCGCTGGCTTTCCGCCCTGCTGGGTCTGATTCTGGTGGTCTACGCCCTGGTGAGCCTTGCCGGCTTGCGGCTGAGTCTGACCAGCCGGCAGGCGGTATGGGCCGGGCCCCATGATCGGGGCGGTAAACGGCGTGCTCACCGGCATGACCGGGTCCTATGTCGTTCCCGGCGTCTTGTATCTGCAGGGTATCGGGCTGCCGCGTGATCAGCTGATCCAGGCCATGGGGATGCTGTTCCTGGCGTCCACCGTCGCGCTGGGTCTCGCGCTGGGCAGTAACGACCTTCTGAATGCAAGGTTGGGCCTGTTGTCCGCTGCGGCGCTGGTTCCGGCCCTGGTCGGCATGGCTTTGGGACAGAGCCTGCGCAAGCGCCTGCCGGAGCCGCTGTTCCGCCGCGTGTTCTTCGCCGCCCTGCTGCTGCTCGGCGGCTATATCATCGTCCGCGCGCTCTAAAGCCTGTCCTTCAGCGAATAGTAGAGCATGCCGGCGACGAGGCTGGGCCAGCGCAGCAGGGTGCCGCCGGGAAAGCGCGGCGTGGGGATATCCGCCATCACGTCGAAGCGCTCCGCCTGACCGGCCACCGCGTCCGCGATCAGTTTTCCGGCCAGCGTGGTCAGCGCGACGCCCTGGCCGGAAAAG
>DAIQBR010000194.1:4762-7209 GCA_036781105.1 Kiloniellaceae bacterium | reverse complement strand
AGGTCAGCCAGTTTCTTCTGATCGACCTTCAGGGCGTCCGCGCGCGCCGTGCAGCGCGTGCTGCCTCGAAGTCTAACACCGTGCGCCTGGACCGAGTAGTGCCAGTGCTTGCGCCCCTTGGGCTTGTAGACAGGCATCCGCCCTCCTCCTGAACCGTGCAGCGCCCGGCGTCGATGTAGCGCGCCAGGTCGCCGGCGTCGATGCGCACGCCGCGGTGGCCGACGCGCACGTAGGCCAGCTTGCCCCTGGCGATCTCGCGCCGCAAGGTCTTCACCGACACGGCCGCGCGCCCGGCGGCCTGCGCGAAGGTGAGGAGCTGTCGGGGCTCGGTCATGCCGCCTCCGCGAAGCGCAGCCAGGCTTCATCACGGTCACGCCAGTCGAGCAGGGCCACCTTGGCGTGGCCGTAGATCCCGGTGTGCCTGGCGCCGGAGCGGGTGTGGTGGGTCTGGCCGGTGAACTCGGCGATCGCTTCCGGTGTGAGCTCGGCCAGCAGCACGGTGTAGCGGGTGACCTGGCGCACGAAGAGCGTACCGTTGCGGACGTCGCGGCGGAGGCTGGGGCAGTGGCGCAGCGACAGCGCCGCGCAGCGCCGGTGCAGCAGCGGCTCGACCTGCGAGACCACGACGACCTGGGGGGTCTCGACGGGCCGCACGTGGGACAGCGAAACCTTGGTGCAGGTCTTCAGCGACTTCGCGCAGATGTCACAGAGGCCGCGCATCACCACCTCGCGCTGGCGATTGTTGTGCGGCTTGCCGAAGACCGGCTTGCCCTCGCCGCGCGACTCGGTCTGCAGCAGGCAGACGCGGCCGGTATGTTCGCAGGTGCGGATGGTAAAGCGGCCCTCCTCGGCCGACCAGGCGGCGGCGTAGGGCACCGGCACGTCGCCCCAGAGGATCTGGCGGTGCGCGTGGTCGCTCATCCGTTCGCGAGCTCCAGCAGGACGTCGGCGTGGCAGGGCCGGTCGAGCGGGCACCAGCAGGCGAGGTTCTTGCCGGCGAGTTCGGCGCGCAGCACCCGGCGCAGTTCGACCTGCTCTTCGCGCGCGAGGTATTCGCTGTAGAGCCTGGCCATGCGCGCGGCGTCGTGCGGTCCCTCGCCGACGTAGGGGTTGCCCCACTTCGAGCCGCGCCCGACGTAGACGGTGTTCGGCGGCATGCGCCAGCCCCTGGTGCGCTTGCGCTGAATGCGTTCGGGCATCAGCCGAGGGTCCAGACGTACTTCACATCGCCGTCGCCGGCGTCGACCCGGGCCTGGGCGCTGGCCTTGCCCTGCTCGAACTCCTCCGGCTCCAGGTCGACCAGATCCTCCGGGCCGATCTCCTGGTACTGGTCGAGCATGTCGTTCCAGGTCGGCGCGTGCTCTTCGCAGAAGTAGAGGTTGGGCTCGGCGATGTGGTGGCCGCGGTCGCCGGGCAGCAGCAGGAAGCCGCAGGTCTCGCAGTGGCCGAGCGGCTCGCCGTCGATGCCGGCCTCTTCCAGGGCGCAGTCGATCTGCTCCTGCAGCACGTCGATGGCGCGGTCGAAGGGGCGGCGCGCCTTCTCGATCTCGGCGATGGCGGCCTGCAGGCGCTGCAGCTTGCTGTCCAGGGCGTCGCGCTGATCGTCGGTGAGGGCGGGCGCGGCGGGGGCGGTGTCCGGCATCACAGCTTGATCCGCACCGGCCGGATGGTGCCGAGCCGCGCCGCTTTGGTCAGCAGCAACTCGGCAAAGTCCTGCGCCTGCGCCGGTGTCATGCCGAACCAGTGAACCGGGCTGCCGAACTCCACCACGATCTTGCCGTCGCGCACGCCCACGGCGTACTGCAGTTCGCCTTCATCGTGCTGGGTGAGCTTGCCTTCCGGGTGCCGGCCGGTCGGGCCGGTGCTGGTCCTCAGAAACTCCCTCAGCGAGTCCTGGCGCAATGAGTTGCGAAGAACCTCCGGCATTTCGCCGAAGGGCTTGTCGCTGCCGTGGTGGGCCATGGGGCGTTCTCCTCTAGAGCTGCGAGGCGAGGAAGGCGACGGGCTGCTGCAGCCAGGCCTCGACCCGGGATTTGCGCTGGGCGGAGGTGAGCGTGGATTCGGCGCCGCCCGCCGGCGGCACTGCGGGGGAATCGCAGCGGGCGCCGCCGGCGGGTGGGCCGGCCCTCTCCGGCGGCCCCGCCTGGCGTGTTGGGGCAGGCACCGCAGAGGGCGTTTCCCGCGCGGGTGCCGCCGGGCCCGCGGGAGAGCGGGGTTCGGATGCGGCGGCGGCCGCGCCCCCACCACGGGGGCCCGATCGCTTCTGGCTTTGGCGCCGGACGCGGGAAGAGGGTTGATGGAGAGCGAGGGAGATCATCCCGTTGTGTCCCTGTCGGCCGTTCCGGCCTCCGCGCCTCTTGCGATCGCCTCGACCCGGTCGGCGGGGAGGTTGTTGAAGCGCAGGCCGTTGTCGAGCTGCACGTCGTAGTGCGGCGGGGCCATGCGGG
>DAIQBR010000194.1:0-4705 GCA_036781105.1 Kiloniellaceae bacterium | reverse complement strand
GGGGCGGTAGACCAGGCGCTCGAGGTCGGCCGCCGGCAGCGGCGCCGTGCGGCGCGGCGGCAGCGGCTGGGCGAAGGGGAGGATCTCGGCGGTCATGACCGACCCTCGGTTGGCAGGTGGTTCAGGGTGAAGTCGTGAAAGAAGGCGCGCAGCTCGGCGTCGATCTGGGACATGCGGGCGAAGTCCTCTTCGGTCGGCTCGCGGTCTTCGGTCATGATCTCCATGATGCTGGCGAAGAGGTGCTGGGCACCGGCGAAGAAGGCCTGGCGCAGTTCGGCGCGCTGTTCCGGGCTGGCCTGCGGGTTCACCCACTTGGCCTGCAGGCCGATCCAGCCGGCCTCGATGAGCTTGCCCTGGTCGGTGAGCGCCCGGGTGATCGTCTTCAGGTCCGGTGACCCTGTGGCGGCGCCGGTCACGAGAACAGCGCCCGCAGCAGGGTGTTGGTGGCCAGGCCGAGCAGCCAGGCGGCGGCGAGCGCCAGGGCGAACTTGATGCGGAAGCCCTCGCGGGCGGCGGCGCGGTCGAGATAGAGGAGGCGCGGGGCGGCCGCCTCGTCGCCGCGGATCACGCGCGGGCGCCGCTGCGCCTGCAGGTCCTTGAAGTGGGTTTCCATGGTGCGATTCCCCATCCCGGTGGAAGATGGGGCAGTCTAAGCGGAGGATTTTTCCCCCGTCAAGCGGAAACGGGGGAAACTTCCTCCGCCTCGTCGCGGCGCGCCTGGTCCAGCGGGGCGGTCGGAGCGGGCTCGGGCGGTGCGGCCAGGCCGTCGCCGCGCGGCGGGCGGCAGCACCGCAGCGCCTCGTACATGGCGGCGCGGATGTGAAGGCGGCGGAGGGTCGGGTCGGTCACGGGCAGCACCCCTTCAGGCGGAACCGCTGTGGCGGCGCACGCCGGCGCGATTGCAACGGAGGCCGGGCTGGCGCCGTGGGTGCGACCGGCGCGCGAAATCCCGAATTACAGTCTACCGGGGTGAATAGTTGAAGCGGCTAGATGCGCTGTCAATCGCGGCTTTGTGCCCAGGCTGTGGAGAACTCTCTAAACCCCTGCTCGTGTGTAGGTTTTATGACAAATCAAAGACGATAGAGGGTTCCCGCCGGGGTCCAACTGGAAGATGATCTGAGCGGCCGCGGCCAGCGGGCGGGCCGGGTGCCCGGGTGCCGGGCCCGCGGCGGCGGTGCGGGTGCGTGCCGCCGTCGGCGGGGACGGGCTGCAGACCGTTTCCGCCCCGCGCCTGGGCCCCGTGCCCGGGACCTGGCCGGCGGGCGCCTCAGCCGGCCGGGGCCTTGTTGGCCTTGCCGCTGAGCGACATCTGCATCGCCCGGCGCAGCTCCTGCGGGCCGCGCGCGGCGCCGCTGTAGTGCTTCAGCGCCTCGATCACCAGGTCGGCGGCGTCTTCGGCGCTCATCTCGAAGGGGCCTTTCTTCAGCAGCTCGGCGGCTTCGATGACGGCTTCGCGCAGCAGGGCGGTGTCGATGCGCGGGCGGCCCGAGGCCATGTGCACGTAGTCGTCGAAGCCGGCGGTGACCGCCAGGCCGTCGAGCACGTCCAGGGTCACCGAGCGCTGCTTGGCGCCGGAAAGAATGTTCTTCAGGTTCGACCCGCTGCGCCCGCGGTGGTGGTTGAGGCGCTGCTGCCATTCGTAGGCGGTCAGGCCCTGCTCTGCCATCACGCGGCGCAGCACGCCGGCGACGTCCGATATCGGCCGCTGGTTTGGGGTGTCTCCGGTCATGGGGGATTTTTCCCACAGTCCGGCCCCCAGGGGCAGTGCATAACTTTCCCCGTTGACCCGGAGGATTTTTCCCCCTATTTTGTGTTTTGCCTTACCGCAGAACACAAGCACTAGGGGGTGCCACCAGATGTTGACGCAGCCGCCGGAGAACAGCGCGGAGCGCCTCCTGGAGACCGTTCAACTTTTCGTGAGCGAAACCGGCCTGAGCGAGACCCGCCTGCTGCACAAGGCGGGGGTGGACAAGCACACCCTGCGCCAGCTGCGCGCCGGGCGCTCCTGCACCATCGCCACCCACGACAAGATCGTGAACTTCATGGCCGCCGAGCGCGCCCGGCGGGCGGCATCCGAAGACCTGGCAGAACCCAAGCAGGAGACGCAAGCGTGAGCGAGACCAACGCCGAGGCCGGCGCGCCGATCGGCGCCATCACCGATGACCCCACCGCGGCGGCCGCCGGGGAAGAGGACCAGCAAGAGGCGAGCGGGACCGAAGACGAGGAAGAAGAGTTCGCCATCGTCGAGGTCTTCGGCCATCGCCGGCTCTACGGGCGGATCTGCGAGGTGGAGCGCTTCGGCGCCAAGTTCCTGCGCATCGACATCCCCACCGAGGGCGACTTCGCCAAGGGCTACACGAGCCAGCTCTACGGCGGCGCTTCGATCTTCAGCGTCACCGGCTGCGACCGCGCCACGGTGGAGCGCCACAACCGGCCCTACCACGCCGCCCGCCCGCTGCTCTCCTACGACGAGGAGGACGAGGAGGAGGGCTTGTGGCCGGGCGACGACCTGGACCCCCAGCCTGGCACCCCCGCAGAGGAGACGGCCGAGTCATGACCTCCGGCAACTTCGACGGCGACAGCCTGCAGATCTACTTCAATCGCATCGTGAACCTGGAGAAGGACAAGCGCGCCGAGGCGCAGAACTTCAAGGAGGACATCACCCAGGTCTACGGCGAGGCCAAGGAGTCCGGCTTCGACCCGAGGATCCTGCGCGCCATCGTGGCCGACCACCTGCGCCCGCAGAAGAGCCAGGAGGACCTGGACCTGGAGGCGGTCTACCGCGACGCCCTGGGCCTGGGCGGCACGCCGCTGGGCGAGGCGGCCAAGGAGCAAGAGGCCCACGGGTCAAGCCCGAGGACAGGCTCCAGGGGCGGAGCGACCGGGACAGTAAAGCAAGCCCAGCAGGAAGCGGCGCAGGAGGAGGCCGGCAAGAAGAAGGCCGGCAAGAAGAAGGGCGGCAAGAAGAAGCCGGCGGCGGCCAAGGGCGAGGAGCACATCAACCCCGAGACCGGGGAGGTGACCGAAGGTCCGCCGGCAGGGGAGACCGGCGGGAAGGTAAAGATCGCCCCCGAGGACCTGTCGGAAGACCCGCTGGAGGCGGCCAAGGTGATCGCCCTGCAGGCCAGCTTCGGCAAGATCGAGACCGCCTACCCCAGCGAGGATGGCCGCCGCTTCGACGTCGTGAAGTCCAAGGCGGCGGTCGGCAGCGTCGGCGAGGAAATGGACGACGTCCACTTCGCCCTGCTGGAGGCCGGCTACCACCACGTGAAGGGCAACACCTACGCGGTGCCGGAGCATCCGCCGGGGCAAGAGGCGCAGAGCGAAGCGACCGGGACCGAACAGGACCCCGCCGCCGGCGAGGCCGAGCACGCCAGCGAGGGGGTGTGAGGCGATGAGTGATCGCTATCACGTCACTGTCTGGACCCACGAGGGCGACGTGGTCAAGGCGCTGCACTACGCCAGCGAAAAGGAAGTCGCCGAGCTCCAGGAAGAGTACGAAGACGACCCGCTCCACACCGTGGTTGTGGAGGACGCCTGATGCCCGCCTCGCGCGACATCACCCTCCTGAGCGCCGAGAGCAACGGCGACTCCGAGATGCACCCGCTGCAGTGGGCGGCGACGCGCGGGGTGGTGGCGCGCACGGTCTACGGGCCCGCGGCGGCCTGCCCCTATGCCGCCGGCAGCCTGGGGGCGCTGTGCTGGCGCTACGGCCTCACCCTGCGGGAGACGGGCCGCAGCGTTTCTCGTGAAACAACGGGAAACAAGAGGGGCCGCCAGCCGCGGTGGAGCGCGGAGGACCGCACCGCGCTGGTGAAGCTGCTGGCCGCCGGCTTCAAGCACGGCGAGATCGCGGTGATCCTCGGGCGCTCTTACGAGGGCGTCGAGGGCCAGCTGAAGAGCCTGCGGGCGACAGCGGCGCCCGCGACGGGCGCCGGCCGGTGTGACGGGGGCGCCGCCTAGGATGCCGCAGAACACCTCCTCCGCCGTCATGCAGCAGCGCCGCGACAAGGCACACAAGTCGCTGGACGATTTCCCGACGCCGCCCTGGGGCACCCGCGGCGAGATCGAGCACGTGTTGCGGCCGCTGCTCGCCGGCCGCCACTACGCCGACCTCAAGAACCGGGTGGTGGTCGACCCCTGCTGCAACCGCGGCCACATGGTGCGCCCGCTCACCGAATACTTCGGGCGGGTCTACCACAGCGACATCGCCGACTACGGCAGCGACCCGCTGCGCGCGGTGCTGCCGGACGGCGCGCCGTTCCAGCCCGGCGGCCGGGCGGACTTCCTGCTGCCGAGCTGGGAAAAGGCCTTTCCGCGGGCGGCGGCGGCGGACTGGTTCTTCCTCAACCCGCCCTACAAGCTGGGCGAGCGCTTCATCGCCAAGGCCCTCGACCTGGCGCGCGAAGGGGTCGCGGTCTTCGTGCGCTGCGCCTTCGGCGAAGGGATAGAGCGCTACGAGAAGATCTTCCGCGACACCCCGCCCACGGCGATCGCCTATTTCGCGCAGCGCATCATGCTGTTCGAGAACCGGCTGCGCGACCCGGACATCAAGTATTGGGACCCTAAAGCCCACAAGGGCAGGGGCGGCTGGGTGCGGCCCTCTTCGGCAACCGCCTACGTTTGGATGACCTGGCTGAAGGACACGCCGCGCCTGCCCACCCTGTGGATTCCGCCGCGCCGCAAGGCGCTGACCCGCCCCGGC
>DAIQBR010000193.1:1698-7212 GCA_036781105.1 Kiloniellaceae bacterium | reverse complement strand
CGCCTTCTCTTCCTCGAAAGCCGACTGGAAGGTGAGGCGCTGCTCGCTGTACTGGCCCTGGGCATCGCTGGCCACCAGTCCCTCGGCAAGCTGCCGGCGGTCGATGGTGGTTGGGCGGCTGTCCAGATCGAGATCGCGCGACCAGGCCTGCGGCTCGGTGGGCTGCGGCGGCGGCGGGGGCGCCTTGGCGGATTCCGGCACCAGAGGCGGATCGGATTCCGGCGGCGGCCCCACCTCGATGGTGCAGCCGGCAAGCGCCAGCGCAGCCAGCAGCGCAACGCCGGCGGCGCCACGCGATCTGCGCCTGCGCGCTGAAATGGTTAATGAATCCGCCTGTCGCATCCCGACGAAGGTACGACTGCCGGCCTTCGGCGGCAAGTATCGCAATGTGCACCCCGCTGGGCGCAGAGGCGGTAAGCAGGATGGGCCGGCAGCCGGCGCCCGGTTACTCCGCCGCCGGCGTCGCCGGGGTATCCGCCATTACGATAACCGGCTTCATCTCGCGCAGTTCGGCCATCGACAGGTGGCAGGCGATCTGGTGGCCGGGGGTCGGCTCCACCACCGGCGGGACCGTGGTTTCGCAGATTTCGCCGACCTTGCGCGGACAGCGTGTGTTGAACACGCAACCACTCGGCGGATTTGTAACCGAGGGCAGGTTGCCCTCCAGGATGATCCGCGTGCGCTGCACCGAGGTGTCGGCAATCGGGACCGCCGAGAGCAGCGCCTCGGTGTAGGGGTGGTAGGGCGGCGCGAAGACCTCGTCGGTGGTCCCCTGCTCCACGATATGGCCGAGATACATGACCACCACGCGATCGGCCAGGTAGCGCACAAGGCTGAGGTCGTGGCTGATGAAGATGAGTGTCGTGCGATAGGTCTTCTGGATATCCATGAGCAGGCCGGTGACCGCCGCCTGCACCGAGACATCGAGGGCCGATACCGGCTCGTCGGCCACCACCGTCGAGGGATTGCCGGCGAAAGCGCGGGCGATGCCGACACGCTGCTTCTGCCCGCCCGAAAGCTGGCGCGGCCGGCGCCGGGCAAACTCGCGCGGCAGCTTCACCAGGTCGAGCAGTTCCATGACCCGCTGCTCGATCCTGTCGGCATTGGTCTCGACGCCGAACTTGCGGATGACCCGGGCCAGCTGCGCGCCGACGCTGTGGCTCGGGTTCAGCGTGTCGAAAGGATTCTGGAACACCATCTGCATGGCGCCGACCTGTTCCGGGCTGCGCTTCTGGACTTCTTCCTGGGAGATGTCCTTGCCGTGAAACAGCACCTCGCCGTCGGTCGCCGTCTCCAGGCCCATCAGGACCTTGGCGAAGGTCGACTTGCCGCAGCCCGACTCGCCGACGATGGCGACGGTCTCGCAGGCGCGCGCTTCCAGGGTGATGCTTTCGTTGGCCTTCACGTGGCGCACGCGCCTGCCGCGGATCATGGCGGCGATGGAATTGTCGGTGATCTCGTAGTACTTGCGCATCCCCTTCAGCGATAGCACCACGTCGCCGGCCTGCATCTCGCCGGCACCGACACCCTCCGGATGGTAGGTCGACCAGTCGATCTCCTGCCAGCGGCGGCAGCGCACGTCGTGACCCGGCTGGTTGGGCACCTGGGTCATGCGCAGGTCCGGGCGGTCGCAGACACCCTCCTGGAAGAAATCGCAACGCGGCCCGAAATAGCAGCCCTGCGGGCGCTGATGCGGCAAGGGCAACTGGCCTCGGATCGGCACCAGGGGGCGCGCCGTCTTGTCGGCGCCCGGCAAGGGGATGCAGCCGAACAGGCCCTTGGTGTAGGGATGGCGCATCTGGTCGAAGACCTCTTCGACCGTACCGCTCTCGACCACGACACCGGAGTACATCACGTTCACCCGTTGGCAGGTCTCGAGGATCAGCCCCAGATTATGAGAGATGTAGATCATCGAGGTTTTGAACTTCCCGGCGATCTGGCCGATCAGCTCGATGATGCCGGCCTCCACCGTCACGTCCAGCGCCGTGGTCGGCTCGTCGAGCAGCAGCAGCGATGGGTTCGACAGCAGGGCCATGGCGATGACCACGCGCTGCTGCTGGCCACCCGAGACCTGGTGCGGGTAGACCGACATGATGCGCTCGGGGTCCGGCAGGTTCACGTCGGAGAGAATCTGCTTGGCGCGTTTGTAGGCTTCCGCCTCGCTGACGTTGTCGTGGCAGATCGGCACTTCCATGAGCTGCCGGCCGAGGGTCATCGAGGGATTCAACGCCGCCATGGGCTCCTGGTAGACCATGGCGATCTCGTTGCCGCGCAGATGGCGCAGTTCCTCCTCGCTGAGGGTCGCCATGTCACGGCCCTTGTAGAACACCTGCCCGCCGACGATGGCGCCGTTGCCGCCCAGATAGCGCATGATCGCCATGGCGACGGTCGACTTGCCGCAGCCGGACTCGCCGACCAGCCCGATGCTGCCGCCCTGGTTCAGGGTCATGTTGAAGTCGATGACCGCCGGAATCTCGCCGGCCCGGGTGAAGTAGGAGATGCAGAGATCCCGGCACTCCAGGATCGGGCCATCGTAGTCTTGGTTGTCCTTGCTCATGGCGCCTTCCCCGGTCAGTCGCGCAGCGAGACTTCGCGCAGGCCGTCGGCCAGCAGGTTGAATCCGAGCACCAGCGAGGAGATGGCGATGCAGGGGAAGACCGCCAGCAGCGGGTCGACGATGGCGAACTGCCTCAGTTCCGAGACCATGCCGCCCCAGTCCGGGTCCGGCGGCGGCAGGCCGAGGCCGAGGAAGCCCAGGGTGCCGATGGTGATGACCACGTAGCCGAGGCGCAGGCAGGCGTCGACGATGAGCGGCCCGCGGGCGTTGGGCAGGATTTCCACCAGCATGATGCGCCAGGGCTTCTCGCCCCGGGTCTCCGCCGCGAAAACGTATTCGCGGTTCCTCAGGTCCAGCACCAGGCCGCGCACGATGCGCATGATGCCCGGCGCCGAGGCGAAGGTGACGGCGATGACGATGTTGGAGCCGGAAGCGCCGATGGTGGCGATGATGATGATGTAGAGCACCAGCACCGGGAAGGAGAGGATGACGTTGGAGATGAACGACAGGATGTCGTCGGTCAGACCGCGGCGGTAGCCGGCGGCCAGCCCCATGGGAATGCCGACCAGGTAGGCACAGAAGGTCGCCAGCGGCGCGTAGAGCAGTACCTGGCGCGAGCCGTAGATGATCCGCGACAGGGTGTCGCGGCCCAGTTGGTCGGTGCCCAGCCAGTAGACTCCCCCGGTCATGCCGGCGCTGCCCGGCGGAGAGAGCGGCAGCCCGGTCTGGTTCGGCGGAAAGGGCGCGAGGAGCGGCGCAAAGACGGCGACGAGCACCCAGAACACCACGATCGCCAGACCGATCATGCCGACCCAGCTTTCGCGGATCAGGGCAGCGCCCCTGACGAAGCGGAGGAGCGGCGATTCGCGGCGCGGAATGGCTGCGGCCTGGTCGGTCATCGCGCGCTCCTAACTGAACCGGATTCGGGGGTTGAGGTAGGTATAGCCGATGTCGGCCAGGGTCTGCGTCATCACGGCGACGAAGACCGCCACCATGGCGCAGGCCTCGATCAGGTAGATGTCCTGGTTCAGCGAAGCCTCGTAGAGCAGCGCGCCGAAGCCCTTGTAGGCGAAGGCGACCTCAACGACGATGACGCCGGACAGCAGCCAGTTGATCTGCAGCATGATTACCGTGAAGGGCGCGATCAGCGCATTGCGCAAGGCGTGCCGGCGGATCACCTGTCCGTAGGGCAACCCCTTCAGCACCGCGGTGCGGATGTAGTGGGTGGTCATGACCTCCGCCATGGAGGCGCGGGTCATGCGCGCGATATAGCCCCAGTCATAGATCACCAGAACCATGACCGGCAGCACGAGCTGGACCGGGTCGAAGCCGTCGATCATGCCGCTGGTGCCCGGCAGCCACTGCAGATAGAACACGAAGAAGCTGCTGAGGAAGGTGGCGCTGGCGAATTCCGGCACCGAGGTGGTGAGAATGGCGGAGACCGACACGCCGCGGTCGCGGCCGCCGCCCTCGCGCATGCCGGCGATGACACCCAGCGTCAGGCCGATGAGCGACGCGAAGAACAGGGCGACGGCGCCGAGAATCCCGGTGTTGGCGAGACGTGGCCAAAGGACGTCGCCGACCGGCACCTTGAAGCGCACCGAACTCCCGAAATCGCCGATCACGAAATTGCCGAGCCAGCGCAGGTAACGCAGGATCGCCGGATCGAAGTAGCCGTTACGCTCGAGCCAGAGATTGCGCTGCTCTTCGGAGGTGTAGGGGCCGAGGACCTTGATGGCCACGCCCTCGACGTTGATCTCCAGCAGCAGGAAGACCAGGATCGAAACCACCAGCATGGTCAGGATCATGGTGCCGAAGCGCCGAACCATGAAAATCAGCATCGCGACTTAGCCTTCCCTGCCCGCCTGTTGTTCGCGGTGCTTTCGATCTTCCCTGATCCTCGCCCCAGAAAGTCGAAGGGCCGCGGCACCCTGGCGCCGCGGCCCTTCCCGATTATGCCAGCCAGACGCCGTTGAACTGGTGATATCGCGTCGGGTGGGAAGTATAGCCCTGCACCTTGCTGTTGGTCGCGGTGAAGACCGAGCGGAAGAAGGGCTGCACCATGACGGCGTCGTCCTGCAGGATCTTCTCGACCACCGCCATGGCCTTGCGCCGCTCCTCGACGTCGAGGATGGCCTCGGCCTTGTCCAGCGCCTTGTCGAACTCCGGATTGTTGTAACCGGACTCGTTCCACGGCACGCCCGCGCGGTAGGCAAGGCTCAGTACCATGGTGCCGAGCGGACGGTGGGTCCAGGAGGTCAGGCTGAAGGGCGCCTTGTCCCAGACTTCCCAATACTGCGCCGAAGGCATCACGTTGATGGTGATGTTGATGCCCGCCTCGGCGACCTGCTCCTTCAGCACCTGCACCGAATCCTGCTCCCAGGTGCCGTCGGTGTTGCCGACGTTGCAGGTCACGGTGATGCCGTCCGGGAAGCCGGCCTCGGCCAGCAGGGCCTTGGCCTTGGCAATGTCGCGCTTCAGCGGTGGCAGCTTGGCGTACTCCGGATGGATTTCTGCGACGTGGTGGTTTTCACCCACAGAACCCATGCCGCGGTGCGCCAGCTTCAGGTTCTCCGCGTTGTCGGCGGCGGCGACCATGGCCTGGCGGACCTTCAGGTTGTCGAAGGGCGCGTTGTTCACATTCATGCGGATGACGCCGGTCTGCGCCGTCACCGCCTGGGAGATCACCACGTTGGGAATCCGCTCGGCGACCTCCAGGGTCGGGATACCGAGACGGTAGATCGCGTCGACCTGGCCCGAGGCCAGCGCCGCGATGGCCGCGGAGTCATCCTCGCCGGTGTCGATGTAGCGGATCTCGTCGAGATAGACCTCACCGCCCCAGTAGGGGTCGCTGCGCCGGCGCAGGGTGCAGCGCTCGCCGACCGCGAACTCGGCCAGCTCGTAGGGCCCGGTACCGATCGGGTTCTTCGAGAAGTCGCCACCGTCCTTCGTGAAGT
>DAIQBR010000193.1:0-1652 GCA_036781105.1 Kiloniellaceae bacterium | reverse complement strand
GGTTCTCCGGCATCGACAGCACCGGCGAGTTGAGGTGCAGGCGCACGGTGTGGTCGTCGACTTTCTCGACCGCGCCTTCCGTCATCTTGGTCTTGTCGCCGTCGGCCTCCGTCATCGCGGCGAAAAGGCCGATGTTGGACGAACCGGTCGCCGGGTCCAGCCAGCGGGTGAAGTTGAACACCACGTCGTCGGCGTTGAAGTCGTCGCCGTTCGACCACTTGACGCCCTGGCGCAGCTTGAAAGTCCAGGTCTTCAGGTCGTCGGAAGCTTCCCAGCTCTCGGCCAGATAGGGCCGCGTGACGTTGTCCGGCCCGGTGATGGTCATGTACTCGATGATGTGGCGCGTCTGGTTGGACTTCTGGGTCCAGTCGAAGGTGGCCGGGTCGACCATCTCCTGCACCTGCATGGCGACGCGCAGGCTGCCGCCCTTTTTCGCCTGCGCCGCGGCCGGCTTCACCAGCGCACCGCCCAGCGGGTCTCCGGCAAAGGCATAGGCCGAGGCGGCAGAAACACCGAGGAAGGCGGCCAGGCGCACAAACTCGCGGCGGCCCAGCTTGCCGTCCTCGAACTGCGTGCAAAGCTCCTCGACACCCGGATGCAACGGCTTGCCGTTGATGGTTTCGAGTTCTTGATCTTTCGACATCTTCGCTTTTCTCCCTGTGAGCTTGCATCGGCTGCGTGGCGGCACACCGCCGCTGGCCAGCCTTTAGGATTTCACCTGTCGCACCCCGCTTCCGCTTACCTTGCGTCCGGCAAGGTGTTGCGGCATCCGATGTGAGGGTACGCGCTGCGCATCATGTGAACTTTGGGGTAACCGGGAAGACGTCCGGATCGCGCCCGAGCCGGGACCCGGTGCACACGCCGGCTGCCGGCACAGACCGGCCGCGCCGTCGCTGTCTCGATCTCAAGCATGTTGGCGGAGACCTGCTCTTCTCCGACCGTCCCAGTTCCTCAAACGCCTCTCCGCCTGTCCGTCCCGCCGCAGAATCTGGCCGCGAGCCAATGGCTTATTTTGTTTCTTTTCAACGACAAGCCTAACAAACTTTATCCCCGCCTCAAACCCGCGAGTTGCGGCGGTGCGACCGCCACTATGCCAGAAACGACCCGGCGGCGGCCCGCTGCGGCCCGGCTCCCCTAGGCTTTCCCGGCGGCCGGCTCGACCTCCTCGGTGGCGATCACGATTTCGCTATGCAGGGTGCGGTGCACCGGACACTTGTCGGCGATCTCCAGCAGCCGCTTGCGCTGCTCTGCGGTCAGATCGCCGGTCAGCTCGATGCGCCGCTCGATGCGGTCGATCTTGCCCGCCTTGGTCTCGCAATTCGCGCAGTCATCGGCGTGGATCTTGTCGTGGGTCAGCGTCACCCGGGTGCGCTCCAGGGGCAGGCCCTTGCGCTCGGCGTACATTCTGAGCGTCATGGAGGTGCAGGCGCCGAGGCCGGCGAGCAGGAAGTCGTAGGGTCCCGGGCCGCTGTCCAGGCCGCCGACGCTCTCCGGCTCGTCGGCGCGCAACCTGTGCGGGCCGGCCGCGATGCGCTGGGTGAAGGTTCCCTCGCCCGTCTCCTCCACGATCACCTCGCCCGGTTCCGCCTGCAGCTCCCGGGCCGCCTCCGCCGCGCCGATATAGCGCCCGGCCCAGGCCGCGAGCACTTCGG
>DAIQBR010000192.1:5619-7251 GCA_036781105.1 Kiloniellaceae bacterium | reverse complement strand
CCAAGCGATCGACTGCCGGGGCGAGCTGCTGCTGCCCGGCCTGGTCGATCTGCACACCGACCACTGCGAGCGCCACGCGGTGCCGCGCCCCGGTGTGCACTGGGACCCGCTGCAGGCGGCCATCGCCCATGACGCGCAGATCGCGGCGGCGGGCATCACCACGGTCTTCGATTCGCTCGTCGTCGGTCTGCGCGACGCCGACCAGACGCGGCGCGACCTGCTGGGCCAGATCATGGCGGCGGTGGAGAAGGGCGAGGCGCTGGGCCTGTTCCGCGCCCAGCACCTGCTGCACCTGCGCTGCGAGGTGACCGACCCGACCCTGCTGGACCAGATCGCCCCGCACATGGACCACCCGCTGCTGCAGCTGGTCTCGGTGATGGAGCACACCGTCGGCCAGCGCCAGTTCCCCGACCCGGAGAAGTACCGCGAGATCCTGGTAAAGCTGTTCCACGTGCCCGCGGACAAGGTGGACGAGCGTTTCCGCCGCGACGCCGAGGCCTCGCGCACCTTCGCGCCCACCTATCGCGATGCGGTCTGCCGCATGGCCAGGGAGCGCGGCATTGCCGTCGCCGCCCACGACGACGAGACCCTGGAGCACGTGGAAGAAGCGGCGCGCCTGGGCATGACCATCTCCGAGTTCCCGACGACGATCCTCGCCGCCGAGGCGGCGCGCGAACGCGGCCTGGCCACGGTGATGGGCGCGCCCAACGTGGTGAAGGGCGGCTCGCATTCGGTCAACGTCTCGGCCCTGGAGCTGGCCCGCGCCGGGCTGCTCGACGCGCTGGCCTCCGACTACGTGCCGATCTCCCTGCTGGCCGCGGTGCTGCGCCTCACCGAGGACGACGTCGGCATGAGCCTGTCCGAAGCCGTCAACACCGCCAGCCTCAACGCCGCCCGCGCCGCCGGCCTGGACGACCGCGGCGAGATCGCGGCGGGCAAGCGCGCCGACCTCATTCGTGTGCGGATGGTCGACGAACACCCGGTGGTGCGGACGGTCTATGCGGCGGGCAAGCGGGTCGCCTGACGCCGCTTCGGGCTTGCGAGATCGTCGGACTTGCGACAATTTTCGGCCCATGATCATCCGTGAAGACGACCTGCGCGGCCCCGAGATCGCGGCCCTGCTGAAAACGCACCTGGACCACATGCATGCGACCTCGCCGCCGGAGAGCGCGCATGCCCTCGACCTTGACGGCCTGCGGGTGCCGGAGATCACCTTCTGGACGGTGTGGGACGGTGAAACGCTGCTGGGCTGCGGCGCGCTGAAGCAGCTCGACGCGGCACACGGCGAGATCAAGTCCATGCACACCGCCGCGGCGGCGCGCGGCAAGGGCGTCGCGCGCAAGATGCTGCAGCACATCATCGAGGAGGCGCGGCGGCGCGGCTACCGGCGGCTCAGCCTGGAGACCGGCGGCACCGCGGATTTCGCGGCGGCGCACGGTCTCTACCGCGGCTTCGGCTTTCAGGACTGCGGCCCCTTCGCCGACTACGTGCTGGATCCCTTCAGCGTCTTCATGACCCTGGAACTGGAAGCGGCTGCTCCGGCGGCGAGAGTCTAACCGCTCTTCTCCCGGCGGCGCAGGGCGCGCCACTCCAAGTGCATCCGGGCCCGTTCGAAGGCCGGCGTCCAGCGGC
>DAIQBR010000192.1:0-5597 GCA_036781105.1 Kiloniellaceae bacterium | reverse complement strand
GTAGAAGCTGGTGAGGCCGGCCGCGAAAGCGGCGCCGAGGGCAAGCGGCAGGGAAACGACCGAGTCCTGCGCCAGCTTGTAGAAGGGCTGCTGCCAGAGGTAGATCGAGTAGGACCAGAGGCCGAGGAAGCGCAGCGGCACAGCCTGGAAGGCACGCCGCAGGGCGGGCTGAGCGCTGTCGAGTGTGGTCACCGCGAGCGCCAGCAGCAGGGTTCCGAAACCGAAGTGGATCGCCACGTGGCCGCCAGAGAGCTTGGCGGCGATCCCCAGGGCGAGCGCCAGGGGCGCGACCCAGGGGCTCACGCGATGCTCCCTGAGCAACAGAAACAAGCCGGCGCTGATGAAGATCGGCGCGACCTGCACGTCGCTGCGCCAGAAAACGTCGAAGTAAGGTTGCTCCAGCACGGCGATGCGCAGGATGCCGTTCGCCAGGGCAAAGCCGCCCAGCGCGAGCATGGTCAGCGGCGGGTTCCACAGCCGCCGGCGTGCCAGCAGCGCCACGCCGGCAAGGATGATGTAGCCGTGCTCCTCCACGCAGAGCGACCAGAGGTGGTCGAGCAGGGCCACGGGATGGGTGTAGATCATCGCGTAGTTGAGCGTGAAGGTCAGCGCGCTGATGGCTGCCAGGGGGCCGTGGGCGTAGTCCGTCGCGAGAAAGGCCAGCGAGACGACCGCCACGAAGCAGAAGATGCCGGGATAGACGCGCGAGAAGCGCCGCGCGAAAAAGGTCGGCAGCTGCGCCTCGCGCACGAAGAGAATCTCGGCCATGAGGCGCCCGGAGAGCACGAAGAAGAAGTCGACGCCGAGGACGCTGATCCCCGGCCGGACCGTATCGAGCCAGAAATGGCCGAGCAGAACGGTCGCGATGGCGAGGCCGCGCCAGCCGTCCAGGTAGTCGAGATGCCGCCGGGTCTCTTCTTGCAAGCGTGCCTCGGAAAGGGAGAAAGGCGGAGGAGGGGACCTGCCGGAGGTGGAGAGCCGCGGCGGCCTGTTCCAGTGACAAGGCTGGGGCAAGCGGCTGAATTCGAAAGGATTTACAGGTGGACGAACGCCGCGCAGCAGGCGCCGGTTCCGCCGCCGGTCACGGCGATGTGATGCGGTTGACCCGAAAATCGCGCTGGCGTGCCGCCGGGGTGATGCGCTTCACTGGCGGTGCCGCTCTGCCGACCTGTCCACGACGACTTTCAGGAGGACGTTTCATGAAGTCAGTAATTGCGGCAGCGGCCCTTTCCATCGCCCTGGCCGGCCCTGCCTTCGCATTCCAGTGCCCGGCGGACATCGCCAAGATCAACGCGGCCCTGGAAAGCGCGAGCATCAGCGACGAACAGAAGGCCCAGGTGACCGAGCTGCGCGACGAGGGCGAGCGGCTGCACCAGAGCGGCCAGCACCAGGACTCCGTCAACACGCTGGCTCAGGCCAAGGAGATCCTCGGGATCAACTGAGCAAGCGTCTCGGGCCTGCACTCCGCCAGCAAGGCCTCTATGCCCGGCTGGCGGAGGTCGGGTGGTCAGCCCTTGGCGGTGGAATAGATGTAGCCGGCGCCGCGCACGGTCTTGATGACCTGCGGCTTGGCGGGATCGCTTTCGATCTTGCGCCGGATGCGGGCGATGCGAATGTCGATGCTGCGGTCGAAGGGTTCCCAGTCGCGGTTGTGCGCCAGATTGAGCAGCTGATCGCGCGTGAGCACCCGGTTGGGATTGTCGGCGAAGGCCTTCAGCAGGTCGAATTCCATGCCGGTCAGCGGAACCTCGCCGCCTTCGGGGTCGAACAGCTTGTGGGACTCGAGGTTCAGCGTGAAGCTGCCGAAGCGTGCCAGGCTGGCGCTGTCGGGGGCCGCGGCTTCGTCGCCCGCCTGGACCCGCCCGGAGCGCCGCAGCACCGCCTTGATGCGCGCCAGCAGTTCGCGCAGGTCGACCGGCTTGGCCAGGTAGTCGTCGGCGCCCATCTCCAGGCCGACGATGCGGTCGACCACCTCGCCGGCCGCCGTCAGCATGATGATGCCGACCTGCTTTTCGGCGCGCAGATAGCGCGCCAGAGAAAGGCCGTCCTCGCCCGGCATGCGGATGTCGAGCAGCACCAGGTCCGCGTCGTTGTCGCCGATCACCTGGCGCAGTTCCTCACCGCCGCCCGCGGTGGTGACGCGGAAGTCATGCAGCTCCAGGTATTCCTGAATGGTCTCGCGAATCCCCGGTTCGTCATCGACCACGATGATGTGCTTCTGGCCCTGCATGGCTGAGATTCCTTGCTTGATACCGTCCATCCGCTATTCGCCTTGCTGTTCCGCGGCATGCCGCTGGCTGTCCTTCAGGATCCTGCCGACCAGCGCGCGAACCTCGTCGAGGGTGAAAGGTTTTTCGATGAAGGGACGCTGCACCCGCTGCAGAAAGACCCGCGCGGAAGGGCTGAGCGTATCACCGGAGATGAAGCCGGTGCGCCGCAGCAGCGTGGCGTCGCGCCGTTCTAGAGCGGCGTAGAGGCTGGGGCCGTCGAGCTCCGGCATGCGGACGTCGCTGAGAATCACGTCGAAGCGCTGGCCTTCGAGCAGCCTGAGCGCTTTCTGGCCGGAACCGGCGGTGACCACCTTGTGGCGCTGCGCGGCCAGGATGTCGCCCAGCATCTGCGCCACTTCCGGCTCGTCATCGATGATCAGAATATGGGCCGCCGGCCCGGGGGTCCCGGCCGCCTGCGCCCGTGGCTCGCTTTCCGCTGCTTCGGTGCTGACCGGCAGGGAGATCGTGAAGGTCGTGCCTTTCCCGAGCTCGCTGTCGACGCGGATCTGCCCGTCGTGGGCCTCGACGATGCGGTGCGTCACCGCGAGGCCGACGCCGGTGCCCTCGCCGATGTCCTTAGTGGTGAAGAAGGGCTCGAAGATGCGGCTCTGGATCTCCTCGGGGATGCCCGGTCCGCTGTCGGTCAGAGTCAGCACCACCTCGCCCCGCGCCGCGTCGTGGCTGTCGCGGATGGTCAGCACGCGCGGCGTGGTGACCTCCATCATGGCCTGCTGGGCGTTCACGATGAGGTTGGTGACGACCTGGTTCAACTGGTCGGAATCGCCCCACACGGCAGGCACCGCCGGGTCGAGCGCCAGGCGCACCTCGATGTTCGCGGTGCGCAGCGAATAGCCGGTGACGTCGAGGGTCGCCTGAACGATGTCACTCAGGTCGACGGCGCGGCGCTCGGGCGGGCGCTGCCGTGCCATGGCGAGGAAGGACTTGACGATGCGCGAGCAGCGGTCCGCCGCGTTGCCGATCTTGGTGGCGCGCTCGACGACCCGGGTATCGCCGGCGGTCTCCTTCATCAGTTGGGCGTGCCCCACCACCACCGAGAGCGGGTTGTTCAGCTCGTGGGCGACGCCCGCCAGAAGACTGCCAAGGGCGCTCAGCTTCTCACTCTGGTACAGCGCGTCGCGCTGGCGGGCCATCTGCTCCTCGACGGCGCGGCGCTCGGTGAGGTCGTAGGCGCTGGCGACGATCATCTCCTCGCCCTGGTACTCGATCAGGCTGGCGGTCAAGGATGCCCAGATCTGCTCGCCGTCGGCCTTGCGCAGCAGGACCTCGTAGCCTTCGACCGTGCCCTTCTCGCGCAGCAGCTTCAGGTAGCGGCGGCGGTCTTCCTGGTCGATGTAGAGATCCGAGATGTAGGACGGTTCCCCCGACATCTGCCGCTGTCCGAAAATCTTCCGCGCTGCCGGGCTCTCGTAGATGATCAGGCCGTCGTTCGCGCGCGTCATCGCCACCGGTACCGGCGAAGCCTCCAGGATCGAGCGCACCAGGCTTTCGCTGTCCCTGAGCGCGCGTTCCATCTCCTTGCGGTTGGTGATGTCGGTGCGGGTGACCACGATGCCGCCTTGGCGCGTCGGCTGATTGGAGAACTGGAACCAGCGTCCGTCGCTTTGCTGGAATTCCAGGTCGGTGCAGAATTTCTGGCGCAGGCGCTTGCGCTCCTCCAGCCACTCCGCGACGCGGCCTTCGGCGCCGACGTACTGGCCGCGCTCGGCGCCGGTACGGATGAAGTCGGCCCAGAGCGTGCCGGGCTTCAGCATGTCGGCGCTCATGAAATTGAAGTCGCGGTAGCGCTGGTTGCACATCACCAGCCGGTCTTCCGAATCGTAGAGCGCGAATCCTTCGGTCAGCGACTCGACGGCGTCGTGCAGGGTCTCCTGCGCCGCGCGCAGCTGCGCTTCCTTTTCCAGCTGGTCGGTCAGGTCGACCACCGTGCCGATGGAGTAGGTGCGCCCACCGATCCGGGCCAGGCGCGAGGAGACGGCGCCCCAGAACTCGGTCCCGTCGGCCTTGCGCAGACGCGTCTTGCGTCCGTCGATGCGGCCCTTCTCGATCAGCTCGTTGGTGCAAGCCTCGCGCTCCTCGGGCGTGGCAAAGGAGCGCACCGACTGGTAGTGCTCGGTCACCGGCCAGGTATAGCCGAGCAGCTCGGCGGCCGCCGGGCTGTGATAGAGCACCACGCCGCTGTAGGTGTCGGTCAGCCACAGCGGAAGCGGGTTGTTCTCGACCAGGGTGCGGAATTTCAGCTCGCTGTCGCGCAGGGATTCCTCGATGCGCTTCTGCCGCGTGATGTCGCTGCGCACGTAGACGCGGCCGCCGCCGTGGATCGGATGGGTCGAGGTCTGCAGCCAGGTGCCGTCGTGAAGCTGGAACTCCACCGGCTCCTTTTCGGCATCGATAACTTTCTCCAGCCAGAGGTCGTCGTCGTGCAGCCAGCGCTGGTCGGCTTCCGGGTCGGCACCGATCTCGAGCCCGTCGAAGTTCTTCATCTTCGGTCGGGCGCGCAGGTAGTTCTCCGTGGTGGTGGTGCCGACCAGGGCATCGGGCTCACACTCGTAGAGCGATGCGTAGGCGGCATTGCAGAGGATCAGCCGCTGGTCCTCGCCATAGATCGCAAAGCCGTTGGGGATGTTGTCCACGGCGTCGCGCAGCATGCGCCAGACGCGGCTCAGCTCCGCTTCGGCGTTCACCCGCTCGCTGATGTCGTGCACTTCGGTGACGATGACGGGCTTGCCGCCAAGGTCCAGCACGCTGGCCATGATCTCGACCGGCAGGCTGTCGCCCTTGCCGCGGCGCAGGGTGAGTCGCAGGGGCTGCGGCGCCGCCGTCTCGCGTTTCTGGTCCAGCAGGCGGGCGACGGTATCCCGGTAGGCGGTGCAGCCGTCGTCGTCCAGCAGGGTTTCGGCGAAGTCCCTGCCGTCGATCGCCGCCCCGGCGGTGCCGAGCAGCGTCTCGGCGGCCCGGTTGCGGTCGGTCACGCGGCCTTTGAGGTCGCTGAGAAAGATCGGGTGGGAAGCCTGCTCCATGATGGCGCGGCGCTGGCCGGCGATCTCGGCATCGTCGCTGTCCGAGGGTCGTTCGGCGCCGATGTCGAGCAGCATGCCGGTCACCTTGCCGGCGGCGACCGCGATCTCGTCGCGGCACCAAGAGAGCGTGCCGTCCGCGCGCTGCAGGCGGTACTCGGCGGTTGCCGTGCCCTGTGTGGCGGCCCGCTTCAGGGCCGCGCGGTAGGCCGGCAGGTCGTCGGCGTGGATCAGCTCGGCAAAGGGATCCTCGCGGCCGCAGAGGGCCTCGACGTCGCCTCCCATCCGCTCT
>DAIQBR010000191.1:5000-7280 GCA_036781105.1 Kiloniellaceae bacterium | reverse complement strand
ATGGCCGACATTCTGAAGAGAGAGGGCGTCGACGTCCGCTATGCCATCCACCCGGTGGCCGGGCGCATGCCGGGCCACATGAACGTGCTGCTGGCCGAGGCCAACGTGCCCTACGACGAAGTCTTCGAGATGGACGAGATCAACCGTGACTTCAAGGGAACCGACGTGGCCTTCGTCATCGGCGCCAACGACATCACCAACCCGGCGGCCAAGACCGATCCGGCCTCGCCGATCTACGGCATGCCGATCCTGGACGTGGCCGATGCGGGCCAGGTGCTCTTCGTGAAGCGCTCCATGGCCAGCGGCTACGCCGGCGTGCAGAACGAGCTGTTCTTCCGCGACAACACCATGATGCTGTTCGGCGACGCCAAGAAGATGTGTGAGGACATCGTCAAGGCCATGGAGGCCGACTAGGCGCCCGTCCCCGGGGCGGCACGGCCGCCTGAGCCGGTCGCGCAGGAATCCGTCGCTGCCGGGACAGCCCGGCGGCGGCTTTCCGCCCCAAACTGATACCCGAAATGGCGGCTCCGGAGCTTGATCCGGGGCCGCTTCCGGTTCACCCTCAGGCGAGAGCAGCAAAGCAGGTAGGTCATGCCCGATTCCCTTAAAAATCCGGGGAAAACCCCCGTGGCGAAAAATCCGGGAAAAATCCCCGCGACCGTCATCACCGGGTTTCTCGGCGCCGGCAAGACCTCGGCCATTCGCCACCTGCTGCAGAACGCCCGGGGCCGGCGCATCGCGCTGGTGATCAACGAGTTCGGTGACCTGGGCGTCGACGGTGAGATCCTCAAGGGCTGCGGCATCGAGAGCTGCGGCGAGGACGACGTGGTGGAACTGGCCAACGGCTGCATCTGCTGCACCGTGGCCGACGACTTCCTGCCCACCATCCAGGCCCTGCTCGACCGCCCGCAGCCGCCCGACCACATCGTCATCGAGACCTCCGGCCTGGCGCTGCCCAAGCCCCTGGTGAAGGCCTTCGCCTGGCCGGAGGTGCGCACCCGCACCACGGTCGACGGCGTGATCACCGTGATCGACGGCCCAGCCGTGGCCGACGGCCTCTTCGCCGGCGATCCCGCAGCCGTGGCCGCCCAGCGCGCGGCCGACGAGACCCTGGACCATGACACGCCCCTGGAAGAGCTCTTCGAGGAGCAGCTCGCCTGCGCCGACATGGTGGTGATCAACAAGGCCGACCTGCTTGACGCGGCACGGCTTGCCGAAGTGGAGGCCACCGTGGCGCGCCACCTGCGCCCGGGCGTGAAGATGCTGCGCGCCAGCCACGGCGCCCTCGACATCGCGGTGCTGCTGGGCCAGTCGGCTGCGGCGGAGGACGACCTCGACAGCCGCTGGTCGCACCACGACGCAGCCGGCGAGCACGATCACGACGACTTCACCTCCTTCTCGGTGGAGCTCGGCGAGACCGAGACTCCCGACGCCCTGCTGGCGCGTCTGCAGCCGGTCATCGCCGCCCACGGCGTGCTGCGGGTGAAGGGTTTCGCCGCGGTGAGCGGCAAGGCCATGCGCCTGGTCGTGCAGGGCGTTGGCCAGCGCCTGCAGCACTACTACGACCGCGACTGGCGCCCGGAGGAAGCCCGCGCCACGCGCCTCGTCTTCATCGGCGAGACCGGGCTGGACGAGGCGGCGATCCGCGCGGCCGTCGCCGGTTAGGCGGCAGCGGCCATGCATCTTCTCCAGGCGACCCCCGGCAGCATCAACGACGGCTCCGAAGCCGTCGACCTCGGCCAGGACGCCGGCGACATCGTCTTTCTCTCCGCGGCGGACACCGAGCTGGCGGCGCTCTCCGCCGCACAGGCGGAGTTGGGCGAGGGCGCACCCAGCCTGCGCCTCGCCAACCTCATGCAGCTCGGCCACAACATGTCGGTCGACCTCTACGTCGAGCAGGTGATCGCCGGGGCGAAACTGGTGGTGGTGCGCCTGCTGGGCGGCGAGAGCTACTGGCCCTACGGCGTCGAGTAGATTCACGCCGCCTGCCGCCGTCTGGGCATCGCACTCGCCATGCTACCCGGCGACGAGCAGCCCGATCCCGGCCTTGCGGCCTTCTCGACCCTGGAGCAGGCGGCGGCCTTCCGCCTCTGGCGCTACTGCATCGAGGGCGGGCCGGAGAATGCGCGCAACTTCCTCGCCTATGCCGCCAGCCTGCTCGGCCACGAGACCGACTGGCAGGAGCCGCGCCCATTGCTGCGCGCAGGGCTCTACTGGCCGGGCCGCGACCGCCCGAGCCTGGACGACCTGCGCGCCGTCTGGCGCACTGCGGCGCCGGTG
>DAIQBR010000191.1:0-4915 GCA_036781105.1 Kiloniellaceae bacterium | reverse complement strand
GTTGCCTCCCTGCGGGCCAAGGGCATCAATCCGCTGCCGCTCTACTGCAACTCCCTGAAGGATGCACAGTCGGCGGAGGTGGTGCGCGACCTGCTGAGCGAAACCGCCGCCGAGATCGTGCTGAACGCCACCGGTTTTGCGCTCTCCGCACCCGGCGCCGCGCGCGCCGAGACGCCCTTCGACGTCTGCGATGGCCCTGTCTTGCAGGTCGTCTTCTCCGGCGGCAACGCCGCCGCCTGGGAGGAGGGCACCACGGGCCTCTCGGCGCGCGATATCGCCATGAACGTGGCGCTGCCGGAGGTCGACGGCCGCGTACTGAGCCGCGCCGTCTCCTTCAAGGGTGCCGCGCGCTGGGATCCGGCGACGCAGACCTCGGTGGTCGCCTACGAACCGCGCGCTGACCGCATCGACTTCGTGGCCGAGCTCGCGGCCAACTGGCTGCGCCTCCGGCGCATGCCCACGCACAAGCGTTCCGTCGCCGTCATGTTGGCCAACTACCCCAACCGCGACGGCCGGCTCGGCAACGGCGTCGGCCTCGACACCCCGGCCGGGACGATGAACCTGCTGCGCGCCCTTCAGGCCGAGGGTTACGACACCGGCGAACTGCCGCAGAGCGGCCAGGCGCTCATCGAGCGTCTCGCGGCGGGACCGACCAATGACCTGACCGACCGCGCGTCGCGCCCCGGCGGCGAGCTGTTCCCGCTCGCCGCCTACAAGCGCTTCTTCGCGACGCTGCCGCAATCTGTGCGCGACGCGGTCACCGACCGCTGGGGCGCGCCCGAAAGCGATCCCTTCGTCGAGGGCGACGCCTTCCGCCTGGCGGCTTTCAAACTCGGCAAGATCGTCATCGGCCTGCAGCCGGCGCGCGGCTACAACATCGATCCCGTCGCCAGTTATCACGACCCCGCCCTGGTGCCGCCGCACGGCTACCTCGCCTTCTACGCCTGGCTGCGCCGCGCGGTCGGCGTGCAGGCCGTGGTGCACATGGGCAAGCACGGCAACATGGAGTGGCTCCCCGGCAAGGCCCTGGCGCTCAGCGCGGATTGTTTCCCCGAGGCGGTCTTCGGGCCGCTGCCGCACCTCTATCCCTTCATCGTGAACGACCCCGGCGAGGGCACCCAGGCCAAGCGCCGCGCCCAGGCCGTCATCGTCGACCACCTGACGCCGCCGCTGACCCGCGCCGAGACCTACGGCCCGCTCGCCGAGTTGGAGCGCCTGGTCGACGAGTACTACGACGCCGCCGGCCTCGACCCGCGCCGTCTGAAGGTGCTGCGCGGGGACATCCTCGAACTCTCCGCCGCCAGCGGCCTCGACAAGGACTGCGGCATCGCCGAGGGCGACGACCCGGAAACCGCGCTTGGCAAGCTGGACAACCATCTCTGCGAGCTGAAAGAGATGCAGATCCGCGACGGCCTGCACATCTTCGGCGCCGCGCCCGAGGGACAGCAGCTCACCGACCTGCTGGTGGCGCTCACCCGCCTGCCGCGCGGACGCGGCGAGGGCGGCGACGCTTCGCTCATCCGCGCGCTGGCATCCGATCTCGGCTTCGAGGGCTTCGACCCGCTGGATTGCGTGATGGGCGATCCCTGGAACGGACCACGTCCGCAGGCTCTCGGAGACGGGAAGGGCTGGCGCACACAAGGCGATACCGTCGAGCGCCTGGAGATCCTGGCGCAGGCGCTGGTGTCGGGAGAACGGGAATGCGATCCCGTCTGGTCCCGCACCCGCGATGTCCTGGCAAAGATCGAGTCAGAAGTCCGCCCCGCCGTCGCCGCCTGCGGCGATGCTGAGATCGCCGGCATTCTCACCGGCCTCAACGGCCGCTTCGTCGAGCCCGGCGCGTCGGGCGCGCCGACCCGCGGGCGTCTCGACGTGCTGCCGACCGGCCGCAACTTCTACTCCGTCGACACCCGCACGGTGCCGACCCCGGCGGCCTGGCAGCTGGGCTGGGCGTCTGCGGAAAGATTGCTGCTGCGTCACAGGCAGGAGGAGGGCGCCTGGCCGCGCCGTCTCGCGCTTTCCGCCTGGGGCACCGCCAACATGCGCACCGGCGGCGACGACATCGCCCAGGCCCTCGCCCTCATGGGCGTGAAGCCTGTCTGGGAGACCGCCTCGCGCCGCGTCACCGGCTTCGAGATCCTGCCGCTCTCGGTGCTGGATCGTCCTAGGGTGGACGTCACCCTGCGCGTCTCCGGCTTCTTCCGCGATGCCTTCCCGGCGCAGATAGACCTGGTGGACTCCGCGGCGCGCGCCGTGGCGGCGCTCGACGAGCCAGCGGAGCAAAACCCCCTGGCGGCCCAGGTCGCCGAGGACCGCGCGGCCCTCATGGCCGAAGGCGCTTCGGAAGAAGAGGCGACGCGGCGCGCCGGCTTCCGTGTCTTCGGCTCCAAGCCGGGGGCCTACGGTGCCGGCCTGCAGGCGCTGATCGACGAGCGCGGCTGGCAGGAAGCGGCCGACCTCGCCAAGGCCTACCTCGCCTGGGGCGGTTACGCCTACGGCGCCGGCGCGGCGGGGCAGGCGGCCCAGGGACTGTTCGAGGACCGCCTGAAGAAGGTCGAGGCGGTGGTCCACAACCAGGACAACCGCGAGCACGACCTGCTGGACTCCGACGACTATTACCAGTTCGAGGGCGGCCTGACGGCGGCGGTGGAACATCTCTCCGGCGCGCGGCCCGTCGTCTATCACAACGACCACTCGCGCCCCGAGAGCCCGAAGATCCGCACCCTGGAGGAGGAGATCGCCCGGGTCGTGCGCGCCCGCGTGGTCAACCCGAAGTGGATCGCCGGCGTCATGCGCCACGGCTACAAGGGCGCCTTCGAGATGGCGGCGACTGTCGACTACCTCTTCGCCTTCGCCGCGACCACCCGCGCCGTCGCGGATCATCACTTCGATGCCGTCTATGCGGCTTACCTGGAGGACCCCGCCGTGCGATCCTTCCTGGAGGAGCACAATCCGGCGGCCCTGGCGGAGATGGCCGAGCGTCTCGCCGAGGCGCAGGAGCGCGGCCTCTGGCGCCCGCGCTCCAACTCAGCCGCCGCCGAACTGAATGCGATGAAGAGACGGGAGGTCGCCTGACCGTGGCCGAATTGACCGAAGAAGAAATCAACGCCCGCGCCAACGAGAAGGCGAAGAAGCGCAAGGCCGCGCGCAACAAGATGCTGGCCGACAAGACGAAGGAGAAGGGTCTCCTCATCGTCCATACCGGCAAGGGCAAGGGCAAGTCGACCGCCGCTTTCGGCCTGGTCTTCCGCGCCCTGGGCAACGGCATGCGCGTCGGCGTCGTGCAGTTCGTGAAGGGCAAGTGGGAGACCGGCGAGCGCCACGCCTTGGAGAAGTTCGGCGACCAGGTGACCATCAAGGCCATGGGCGAGGGCTTCACCTGGGACACCCAGGACCGCGCGCGCGACATCGCCGCCGCCAAGGGGGCCTGGGAAATGGCCAAGCAGATGATCGAGGCTTGCCGCGGTGAAGACCGTCCCTACGACATGATCCTGCTCGACGAGATCAACATCGTGCTGCGCTACGACTACCTGCCGCTGGACGAGGTGGTGGATTTCCTGAACAAGCGCCCGGAGATGCTGCATGTCATCGTGACGGGGCGCAACGCCAAGCCGGAACTCATCGAGGCTGCCGACCTGGTGACCGAGATGACCCAGGTGAAGCATCCCTTCCGCGAGCAGAACGTGAAGGCCCAGAGGGGCATCGAGTTCTGATGACCCGCACGGCGGCCATCATGTTGCAGGGGACCGGCTCCGACGTCGGTAAGTCCCTGCTGGTGGCCGGGCTGTGCCGCGCCTTCACCCGCCGCGGCCTCGCCGTGCGCCCCTTCAAGCCGCAAAACATGTCCAACAACGCGGCGGTGACGGCGGACGGCGGCGAGATCGGCCGCGCCCAGGCACTGCAGGCGCGCGCCTGCGGTGTCGCCGCCACCACCGACATGAACCCGGTGCTGCTGAAGCCACAAAGCGAGGTCGGCGCCCAGCTCGTGGTGCAGGGCAGGATCCGGGGCAATGCCAAGGCGCGCGAGTACCAGGCTCTGAAGGGCGAACTGCTGCCGAAGGTGCTGGAGAGCTTTGCACGGCTTGGCGAAGAAGCCGATCTCGTCATCGTCGAGGGCGCCGGCAGCCCGGCGGAGGTGAACCTGCGCCAGGGCGACATCGCCAACATGGGCTTCGCCGAGGCCGCCGATCTGCCGGTGATCCTGGTCGCCGACATCGACCGCGGCGGCGTCATCGCCTCCCTGGTCGGCAGCCACGCGGTGCTGAGCGAGGCGGAGGCGCGCCGCATCGCCGGCTACCTGGTGAACAAGTTCCGCGGCGACGTCAGCCTCTTCGACGAGGGCCTTGCCATCATCAGCCAGCGCACGGGCTGGCCGTCGCTCGGTGTCGTGCCGTTCTTTGCGGATGCGGCGAAGCTGCCGGCGGAAGACGCCGTCGCGCTGTCCCGCGCCGAAGCGATGCAGGGCCGCGCCATCAAGGTGGTGGTGCCGCAGCTCGCGCGCATCGCCAACTTCGACGACTTCGATCCCCTCATCGCCGAGCCCGACGTCGCCGTCGACTTCGTCGCGCCGGGCCGCGCCCTGCCGGGTGATGCCGACCTCGTGATCCTGCCCGGCTCCAAGGCGACGCTGGCCGACCTTGCCTTCCTGCGCGCCCAGGGCTGGGACATCGATCTGGCGGCGCACCTGCGCCGCGGCGGCCAGCTGCTCGGCATCTGCGGCGGCTACCAGATGCTCGGCACCCGCATCGGCGATCCCGATGGCATCGAAGGCCCCGCCGGCGCGGCCGCCGAGGGCCTCGGGCTTTTGGATATCGAAACGAGGCTCACCGGCGAGAAGGCCCTGAAGGAGGTGCAGGGGCGGCACCTGCACAGCGGCACTGCGGTGCAGGGCTACGAGATGCATGTCGGGGTGACC